>NZ_LGTE01000013.1 GCF_001263415.1 Thermincola ferriacetica | reverse complement strand
TTTGCCCTTGCTGCGGCAAAGGCAAGATGATAAGAAGAATGAAACTGGAGCCCCGGAACTGCTCTCCGCCACCCGTGCGCTTAACTGCATAACGGTTTGTGATTTTTTTGGGGAGTGGGAAGGTACAGCCTGTATAATGACATTATTTGGTATATTTTGCTTTATATGTTTTATTAGCCTGCATTTCCTGCCACAAACGGATTTCTGGCAGGGATTATAAAACTTTGAATCCCCATAACTTCTTCTATAAACGCGGCTTCGTCCAACACGTGTTGCCGCAATTGAGCATATTGAGTAATGGTTTAACGCCGGCAGGGCCAGTGCTTTGCCGGTGTTTTTGCATGCTCAACTGCGGAAACACGGCTTTATGTTAGACGATGTTGCCAGTTTTACCCACTATTCCTTTTTTAAACAAAGAAAACACTAGACTTCCCTAGCGTTATAATTAACATTTAATTTGCTTAATTATTTCAATTTTTCTATTTTAGTTCTTTTCTTTAAAAAAAAGATAATGAGTGCTATTTCTAATATCAGATTTACTGCTAAAATAATACCTTTATAGAAAAACGGCTGAGTACTAATATAAAATAGTATTGCCTGGATGACCATTAGTGCCATTAAAAAAAGAATGACCCATTTAATTAAAGCGATTCTATGTTCATAGAAACTGTTCCAAGATCTAACCTGAATCAAGCCGACTATAATCCAGAAAACTCCAAAGGCAACAAGTGGAAAACCAACATCGTTGTTGATGGCCTCAGAAGTAGAAGCCAAACCTAACGCTATGAAACCTGCATATTCAATATCTTTTATTTTCTGCCATTGTTTTTTATCATCGGTCTCTTTCCCCACAAAAGAACCTCCACTTTCTCATCTAACAATCTTAGCTGGTCTTATAGACCAGCTAAGATTTAATTTCATTTTTAATATATCATATTATTAATTTGTAATAAATAGTGATTAACTACAAGCACCCATACCCCAGAAATAACTACATGCCCATCTACATGCTAACATTACAGGAGGTAATTCTATAAAGATTACGCAAGCCATGCTGCAAGCCAAAGCTCCCGCAAACTTACAAACCCAGTATTCCCAATCGGTAGGAATACTTACTAATGCAGTTACCGCATCGGGGGCAGAATCTGATTCATGCTTATTTCACCAGAATTATACTTTTCAATAAAATCGAGCATTTCTTGTTTACTTTTCTCTGACAGTTGCATAATTTCTTCTTCTGTAGTTGTTACTTCTTCTTTGAAACCACTACTATCGAATGTTCGAATATTTACTTGACCATCTCCAGCAAACGTCGATATGGTAATCATTTCTATTTTATTTGTATCTCCATTAATTATAGCATATATGGTCTTGTTATCATTGTTCTTAAATGTGCCTGCAACATAAATAATGTTCTGCGGATTTACTTGCATTACCTGCACATTATCTGATAGCATATTTTTACGAATTTTTGTAGCTTTGAACTTATGTAAAAGAGTTAGATATTTATTGGCTTCTTTCTTTTCAAGAAGCTTAACACTCATTCCTAACTCGTCTTGAGCAAAGCTGATAATTTCCTCTGGACAAGTACCAGTTTCTGAAGCATATGCAAGATTTGCAATTGTTGACATCATTAATACGCTCAGAATTAACATAGTTCCAATCATTCTTTTAAATCTCAACACAAGAACATCCCCTTCCCATAAATTTAATAGTAAAAAATTCTCTTCCTTTGTCCCCCTTTTTTGTTATCTGTTTCCATATTATAACCCTGAACGCTTGGATTAGTCAACCGCCAAATTTTGTTGATTTTTGTTGCTTTTCGTCACATAAAAACTGGCAATTTCGCCTAACGCGGCGCCGGGTTCCCGAAGTGCCCACGCAGTGGGCATTTGGGCATCAGCCGGGAACCCGGCTGATAGGCGACGTCGCGAGCGTTCTGCGCGAGCTATGACGTTGCCGTGCCCTCGGGAAATCGGCGCCGCGATAAGACGAGCGAGCGCAGCGAGCGATGTCCGATTATCTCCCGCATTCACGCACAAAACTTTCGTTTATGCCATATATCAACAAAACTTCCCTCTCCACAAAACCATCCCAGAAGGCCTTTTAATTCCAACAGTATTCCAGATTTGCTATGTCTTCAATCGGGACAATTCCTCTAACTTCGACACGGTCTTGATACACCCACAGCGTAATCTGTAACCTGTCAAGAAGCTCTTCCCAAGTAAGTGTCTTCTGTGGGAATCCAACGGTTAGGTGAGTCCTATCCTTCACCGCTGCAAAGGCTAGTTCCTCTGTCACTGTGGAGTCGTGAGGCTGGTAGAGGGCGTCGAATTGCTCTTCGGCAATTGCATGTTTGAGAGCTTCGACGCTCTGCTCCAGCTTCTTTAGTGTATCGAGCTCTGGCCAGTACTGCTCGTACCGACTCTTGACAGCTCTCTCCTGTTCTTGTAGTTCCATCTTGCGTCTATTGTACTCCTCCGGTGGAAGCATTCCGTCAATGTAGGCATCTGCAAGTCTTCGTTGCTTCTCCTGAATCTTGGTGAGCTGTTCAGTCACTGGCAGTAGGAGTGTCTCCAGCTCTTCCTTCCTCCGTTCGAGAGTCCGCACGTACTCTTCAATTGCTTGTCGTAACTGTTCTGGTCTGTGGAGGAGTTCGATGACTCTCCTCTTCACCTCTTCCGTTAACGCTTCACCGTAGAGGATGGGAGAGGTACATCTCGGGCTACCGTCTTGGTGGTAGAGCTTCGTCCTACCGTAGCACTTGAAGACGAGCGTCGCTCCTTTGTTGTAGTAGGCATCACCGTAGGGTGCTCCGCAGACACCGCAACGGATTCGACCAGCAAGGAGTGGTTTAGGTCTCTTCCTGTTGAACCCTCCTCTGGAACCTGCTCTCTTCTCCTGTGCTTTTTCCCACAGAAGCTTGTCAACGATTGGTGGGAACTCTACCTCATACCAACCGTCTGTCTCAGCGTCCTTCATCTTCTCCACCACCTCTGGAGTGACAGCGACACCTCCACCTCTCCAAAAGTAGTTCGTACCGACGTACGCCGTATGAGTGAGAATACTTCGGACTGTGGTGTCAGTCCAGTGGGTGCTGTCCTTTCCTCTACGAGTCCCACGAGCTTGGGAAGGTGTGGGTACTCCAAGTTGGTTTAGTCGTTCAGCAATTCGTACCATGCCCATCGGACCGGACTTGCCGTCACCGTAGACGTACCAGTTGAAGATGAGTCGGACTATCTTAGCCTCGTCCTCTCGTATCTCCCACTTTTGAGTCTCTCGGTTCCATTTGTATCCGAACAGTTGAGCACCTCCAGCATACTTACCCTGTCGAGCAACCTTCTTCTTACCGGTGATGGTACGAATGCGGATTACTTCCCTCTCATACTCAGCAAAGGAGCCAAGAATGTTAGACTGGAGACGACCCTCCGGAGTATCCTCGAACCCTCCTTGCACAAAGATGAAGCCGTCTCCTTTTGTTCCGCAACGACGAACCTTTAGAGCTTCATCTCGTAAAGCTGCAAAGACCGCTAACGAGCGAGAGAGCCTATCCTGCCTGTAGACAAAGATAGCGTCGTACTCTCCATTCTGGTACTTCTCCCAAAGCTGGTGGAGAATCGGTCTCTTGTCAATGGCTAGAGCTCCGCTGTACCCATCCTCTCTGTAGATGTCCGACGGTAGAACTATGTAACCTCTCCTCTTTGCTTCCGCAAGACACGACTCAACTTGAGTTTCGAGCGAGGTACCCTCTACTTGGTCCTCTGTGGAGACACGTGCTAAGATTGCTGCGTGCTTCATGCAACCACCTCCTACCTATATTCTACTGTGAAACTGGCGAAGTTTTTCAGCAACTTCTTCCAAGTCTTCTAACTCAGACTCCCAGATGACCAAGCAGTCGAAACCGTACTGACGGAAGAAGTCAATTCTCTCCTGTGGGTCCTGACCTTCGTGCCAGTAGTCTCCGAAGACTTCGATTAGCTTTTTCTGTCCGTTGACATTTGCGAAGTCCGGTACCTTACCTCCGATGGTGAGTTGTCCATCTCCAACGTATCTGTACTCTCCAGGGAAAAGTTCGTTGAGAAGTTGTTCCATGAGTTGCTCTGGTCTAGTTTGCTGGTGAAGTCCCTCGAGGACCTTGCGTGCGAAGTCTGGGTCTTGCCAGAGCCTGAGTTTGTCTTGTCGTTGCTTCTCTCGGAATTCTCTAGATTGTCCGACTTTTTGCATTATCTGACTCTTCCGCTCTCTGTATTCTTCAGTTGTACATGCGTCTACCATCTCTCTATACGCCCTTTCACGGAACACCTCATCTTGCCAGAGCTCCCGTATAACTTGACGAACTTTCTCTCGAGACTGACGATACTTCACACTCTGTAGCATTGATTGACGGAGCTTCTCGCGGTATTCTTCGGACTGGACTACTTGACGATGCTTTTCGCTTTTCTGTATTGACTGACGCATCTTCTCTCGGTACTCCTCATACTGTGGAGAGTTTTTCCAAGCCTCATACTCAGGTGTCCCCTTCTTGTAGAATGGCATCATCTCACCTCCCTCAGAATGGTCTGATTTCGAGTCGGTAGCCTCGGACTTCGAACAGTAGTTTGAAGAGGCCGAGTTTGTGCTCAGCCTCCTCTCTACTCGCGTAGGTGCAGTTACCACAGAGTATCTCTTCTCTTCCACGGATGGCGAAGACAGCAAAGCGGTGTGTCATTGGTTGACCACCGCCTTCTTCCTTTCCAACTTGTACTTCGTTAACTCAACCTCTACTTGACTGAGCTTCTCACTATAGAATTTAATGCGTAGGTCAACTTCCCGTAGTTTCAACTCCAATCGGTCAAGTGTAAGTTGGTCAGCACCGTTCTTGAGAGCCTCAGCGTAGTCTGTTCCGTACTTGTCTTGTTGAGAAATCGCATAAGCGAGATTGGCTTTGTAGGTGTCTCTCCTCTTCCGGAGTTCTTCCATCTTCGGGTCAACTTCTTTCTTCTCACCAACGACAAACTTCACTTCCACTGTGGTCGGAACCTCCTTTACCTCAGTTTGATTTTGATTACGAGCCATCTTACTCATCTCTCCTTTCCAGATATTTCCAATTTCCTTATGCTAATATTATAATAGACTTCGATAGAAAAATAAAGAGGTTTTGTAAAATTTTGTTAAGTTTTGTCGAAAAATTTTAACGACACCTCTATAAAGTTGCTAAGAAGTCCTATAAAATTTTTTCATACAAGAACAAATGTTCGACAGAGAGGAGGGAACTACGGTGAAGCAGTGGCTCACACTGAAGGAGATTGAAGAGAGTTGGGGTTACAGTGCCGACTTCCTCAAATACCTCATCTACAGCAAGCGACTACCTGCGATGAAGAGTAGGAGACCAGGGGCACCTATCGTCATTCGTGAAGATTGGTGGGAAAAGTTTTGCACTGCTGTGGACTTGTTACTCGAACTCTCCACTACAGCTGTGGCACTTGATAGCCTGCCTGTGAAAAAGAACCGTTATGGTAGAGGGGATGGTCTCCACTTCGCTGAGGACTTTCCTAACGATGCACGTTTTGACCAACTGTTGGAAATGCAGTCCTTAGTAGCAACTGCAGTCACTCTTACCAATAAAGACGTAGACAAACTGTATAAGGAGGTGATTGCAAGATGAGTCAACTCGGAGAACCTTACCACGAGAGAAAATTAGATGAGAGGACAGTAGCACGGGATTACGCAACACCGTACGGTCTGGTTACCGAGGTGGTCGACTTGGAAACCGGCGTCGCTCAGATTCGAACTCCTGGTGGACAAGTCATTGCGGAGCGACATGAACCAACGCTCAAAAGACAGGCGCCTTCCTACAAACCTCCAACAATTCCTCTACTCGCAAAGCCGTTAGTCAAACGTGCTCAGGAGTCTTTGACTGAGGAGCAACTCAAAGCTGTTAACAATCTTGCGGATGGTGTAGTTCAAGGCATTAGAAAGGCACTCGAGGAGCTTCGAGAGGAAGGCTACGCTGTGGGAGTTTATAACGGTCAACTGGTGAAGGCTCCCATTGAAAAAAGAAAGGAGGATGATGAGGAGATGAACCCAGAACAACTTGCCCAGCTACGTAAAGACCTGCTACGTGCGTTAACGAATCCACAGAGAGTGAGAGAGGAACTAGAGCGTGAAGAGCGGGAGGAACTCTTCAAGTCAATGCAACCACCTGAATGGCAAGCTCTCAAACAACGAAAAGAGCAGGAAGCTCTCGAAGAGCAGAGCCGTAGAGCGGAGAACCGGAAGGCTGCGATGGACGCTCTCGGCATTACCACAGACCTTGCCAGAAAGCAGGCTACTGCTGCTGCTCTCACAAATGCGATGCTGGAGAACGCGAGGAAGTCCGAGAGACCGCTGGACATCCACGACGTAGCAAAGCTCTACGCAACGATTGACAGATTGCCCTACCAAAAAGTTAGAGACGCACTCTTGAAAAAGCTTAACACTGCTCTCTCTCAAACTCCCGAAGGTCTGGAGATTTGGAGAACCGTCAAGTATAAAGAGTTGACCGCTCAAGCTGAGACGATGCCAATGGGCGAGATTGAACAGATGATTGATAAAGTCGAGCAGCAGTTTAGCCGGAGGTGAGCCACATGAAACTGAAACTCGTCAAAGCGAAGTCCTTCACTTTATGGGATGCGAGCAACCGAAAGCTGAGGAAAATCATCAACGCCGGAGAAGTCGTCGACGTTCCCATGAACGAAGCTGAGTACCTGCTCGGAACTGGCCTCTTCACCACAGACTTAGAGGAACCGGTCTATGACCCTGAGGAGGAAGACATCCGAGAAGCCAGCGAGGAAGCGAACAAAGCCTTTCAGATGTACCGCAAGGAAGCTCTGAAAGGCTAATCAATTTCTAAAGGAGGTTGATTTCGATGGCAGAGAGTAAACAAAAAGCTCCTGCTCAGGAGAAAACTGGATTTGTAACTGGTGACCTGAATGTCGCCACAGTCCTTGCTTACTTCAAGTTCCCGTACACGGCACGTCAGACTGAGAGAGGAACAGAGTTTACCTTTGCGAACAGAGAAGATGGGACAGACGTTTTCGAGTTTGCCACCAAGAGAATCCGTTACGATGCTTCCCTCACTATCTCTGTGGGAAAGTTCCTTTCACTTCGGAGGAAACTGGTACAGGAAAACAGACCCAAGAAGTAAACACACTCCTTGTCTCAATATAATAGGGAAGCTCCACGAGCTTCCCATTTTTCTTGGTTTCATACCTTGCATATTTCCTCTATGCACCTAGGAACTTTTTTCATCAACTATTTTATTACTTCAACCAAAGAAGGGAACTTTTCATGAAATGAGGAGTACCAGCTATTGCCAGTACTCCTCATCTGAGGGAAACGAATGAGAGGGAACTCTCATCCGCTACCAGTACCAGAGGTCTCTCCAGGGAGTAGTTCTGTGGAGGACTCTCCGTTTGGTCTTGGTCAACTTCCTCATCGACACTCTCTACTGCAAACTCACTTCCGCACTACCTTTAGGAGGAGACGTCTCTCATTGTTCTCTGAGATCCACCGAGAGGAGAGAACTGAGGACTGTCTTACTTGCCACTGTTTGCTAGAGACTCCTTGGACAGTCTGGACTTGAAAAACACCTAGGAACTCGACGAGCGAGCCTCTTTGAGGCTCCCGGAGCTCTACTCCTGACTCTGTCTTGATTATATTTTAAGATACTTGGTAGGAACTTTCAATGAAGGAAACTTATTTCTTACCCTCCAGCGTTACTGTCACTCCCCAGTAGTCGCGAGAACCCCTTGGAGGTTCACTACCCTTATCATAGAACGTCTCATTACCGAACACCCAGTAGTCCAAGTCGTGGATGATACGGTGTGCGTGTATCAGGAGGTTGACATCTCGCTTTTCGTATGCCTGCTCTAAGGAATTGGCAAACGATTCGAGGTCTTGTTTGAGTGTCTCCGATTCGACCGTCTTCGCTATTTCTCTGGCACGGTCAGCAATCTTCTGCTCAGTTAGGTACTCATTAACAATCTTCCACGCTGTTTCACTTGAGTACCACTCCGTGTTCTCCGTAAACCGTCTGGAGTGACCCCAGGATACCAAGTCGTTGAGGACGAAATGGAGTTGATGGACAGCACCCTTCACGCTTTGAAGGTCTTCCGGCTTGATGCTGGAAACTGCCTTCTCCGCGGCGTCGACATTCTTTGGTCCAACTTCCTTCCCACAGGAAGTGAGAAGCAGTACAGCTATGAGTAGTAGTGGGAGGAACTTAGCTTTCTTCATCAGTGATTCCCTCCTCTTGTAAAAGTCCGAGCTCTTTCAAGTACAGTAGTGTCGCGTATCTAACGAGTCCGGCTGGTCTTCGGTCTGTTTGCAATGCTGCTCGTTGAATCGCCTCAAACTCTTCTGTGGTGAAGGTTGCCGATACCATCTTCGTGCGTGGCTCAGGTTTCTTGTCTTTCATAGAAACTCCTCCAAACTCGTGTACTTTCATAGACATTATAACAGATTACGAGACTCCCTACAAGAGTCGAATATGTTAACACGTCTAAACATCGGAACTAAAATTATCGAAACTACATATTGAAAGTTTCGTAGCTTTATCTTAAAATAAAATCAAGCATTAGAGAGGAGGTTTTACCTATGAAGGTCAATTTTGGAACTGACTATTTCCGCGAGGAAGGAGGGCGGATTCTTAACCTGCTCAGTGTAAATTCCTGCGTTAGGGACTACGCACAAGAGTTGCGGCGTCCTGAAAACTCATCTGGGTGGGTCTCATCAATTCACTGTCCGTTCCACGATGACGAGAACGCGTCAGCAGGATTCAATGTTCGGACCGGAACCCTCAACTGTTTTGTATGTGGCTCCTTTTCCTGGTCAAAACTCAAGCAGCTTGAGAACGACTACTACGGAATAGTAAGGCAGCATGGAGAACCAGCGGACAACAGAGAAAAAGACCAGTGGCTGTTCAACCTCACCTACGGTCCGAGCATTGAGGCACAAGAACGGTCGATGACGAAAGTGAAGAGACCATCTCCAGAGCTCTGTCAGTACTTTGAGGACTATGTTGAGAAGAGTCGGCAGCGGTTGGAGGAGATTGTCGAGTCTGGTCAAGTACCTCCGTACCTGCAAGAGTATCTCGACTCTCACGACCTCGAGCTTGAAACCTTGCTTCGGTGTGGTGTGGGTTACCGTGATTACACGAGGGTTGGAGCAGCGGTCGTCTTTCCGATGATTCGATCTGGAATCTGTGTAGGAGTCGGTCTCCGTGGAGAACGTGGCAAAAGGAATCTCCCAGATTCAAGTGTCTGGCCTATCGGTCTTGACGATGCAATTCGCTCCGGTGAGTCGGTAGTCGCAATTGCGGAGGGAGGAAGTGACTACCTACGCCTCTCTCAAGCCGTTGAAAAGTGTGGTCTAGATATCCCAGTGATTGGTTGGCCTGGAAGTTCCTTCCCTGAAGAGTGGCTAGACTACGCTCGGAACTTTGACCGCATTATTTTCTACCGTCAAGGAGATGAGACGTCAAAGAAAATCGCAAACACCGTCAGGGAAGGATTAGGCGAGCGCTTCAAAACCGTTAGTCTACCTACACGAGTAAAACTTACCGACGAGGTCGTGGTCTCTCCGACGAACAAGGACATCTGCGAATGGTGTAAGGATATGCGGTACTGGACGGACAACTTCGGACTGACGGACTTCAATGTTGACGCGCGCTTAGTAAAGTATCTCCGGAACGTTCCAAGACCACGGAGAGTTATCTACACTGCAGAGCACATTATCCACCCACCAAAACCTGCTGGTTGGGTAGTTGAGAATGCAATTCCACGTGGAGAGATTGGACTACTCTGGGGTCCTTCTCAGAACGGTAAGACAACTCTAGCTCTCAACCTCATTTACAGTCTGGCGACTGGAGAACCTCTTGCAGGTATTGAAGGACTTCGTCCAGCATCAGACCTCCCACGTCCACTAAACATCCTGTTCATTGAGGAGGACGCATCTCTTGAGAATGAGATCCTCCCACGGTTCCGAGCGATACTGACCAACAAGCCAAGTCCGACGGACGAAGAAGTTGAGTATGCATATCAGAGCTTCGGTGTCGACCTTCGCATCGCGTCTCTCTCCCTCAGGGTTGATGATGAAAACAGTCCTGGTTACCGCTACTTTGTAGAGCTTCTAGAAGAGTTCTGGCCTCACGTTGTTATCTATGATGCGTTGCGTTCGATACACAGCAAGGAAGAGAACAGCCCATCGGAGATGGCTATCGTCATCAACAACCTACGAGACCTTCAAGCATATGGAGACAACCGGACAGACATAATCCTCCATCACTCTCGTAAGCCACCTGCTGGAGCTGACTGGCTGGAGGAACTCTCCACGCTCTCAGGTCTACGTGGATCAACTGCTCTACTCGCTGCAAGCCGTTTTCAGATTGGAATCTACGGGCCTCAGTCAACCGGAGACCCTCTCGGATACTTCGCAATCGGCATCTCCGGTAACTTAGTCAAGGAAACGGCTAAAAAACCGTATTACTGCGTACGTGCTGATAGTGGAAGATTCATTTACGATAAGCAGGAGACAGAGAAGCGTTGGGAGGAGTCAGATGGAGGAAGTAAGAAGCAGCAGACAATACAAGCACGTCGTCGGCTACTTGTACAGGTCTTGGAGGAAGCGGTAGAGCCTCTGACGTGGGATGAACTAATTACGCGGGTGGCAGCTAAAGGTGTAGAGGTGAAGAAGGAGACTCTTCAAGACGACATCAACCAGCTAAACGGACAGTGGCTGCGGGCTAACACTCCTAAGGAAATTGTCGTTGAGGGTACATCCGGTGGAAGAGGGAAGAAGGCCACTGTCTATCTTCGCACGGACGTACAAGTAAACAACGTCCGGCGTTAACAAGCTCTAACGAAGAAACAACCAACGAAAACCCCGGGGCCTATATAAATATGATTTTTCGTTGGTTGTTTTACCTACGAGGCGTAGGAGGCCTACGTTGCTCGCTTAGAGCAGCAACGTAGGGCTTCCTCCTGCGCCGGAAACTGAGGACAAACCGATTTCGATTTTTCGTTGGTTCGATGGTTTTCCTCACTTTTCTTCAACTTTTAAGTTCCTTTTCCTTCCATTATAATTAAATCATAACTCTCGAAAGGAGGTTTCTCAGTTGAGTCAGAGAGTTGATGAGCGTCCGACGATGTTTGATTTCTGTAAGAGGTGTGGTCTTCCACTCCGTTACCGCCTACCAAGAACTCTTTGCTGGATAATCTATCCGGATGGACACCGTGCACCTATGGTAACTTCGGTTCCACGGAGAGACGGCCTATGTGAATCATGCGCTAGGAAACTCGGTTTGAAGCGAGTTCCAACTTTGACGTGGGAGGAGTATAAGGCGATGTCTACAGATGAGTTTCTAGACCTCGTAGACGGTCAAGTGGAAGAGTCTCCGACTCCTTCAGCTGCCGTCAACGCTTAAAGATAATTTCCGTACAAGACAAAAAAACCCATTGAGGGAGGTGAAACCTGTGTTCATCAGCTGGACAGACATGGAACGCCGGCAGATGGCTCTTGAGGTGGCAACCGGACAGCTCGCTCCGGAGCTAGCTGAGGCACTACTAGACGGGTATCTAGAGACAGCGTCACATTCGTGGGTGGATTCTCTTGAGACTGGAGATAGCACGATGACTCGTTACGCAGCGATCTGCCGTATTCTTGGAGTGCCTGAGGTCTACCTCGTTCGCTTAAGCAAGTCAAGCCTTCCGCCAGAGGCTAAAGGCTACTCCTACGGTGTAGGCTTCCAAGCACCGTTCGAACTTACGGAGACTGCTCGGGAGCATTTAAGACAGACAGTGAAGAAGCGGAAGGGCCTGTCTGGTGAGTGGCTCGGGAGGGAACTGTACCTCTTCCCCTCCGAAGACCAAGCCCGCTCCTTCCTCCGAGAACTCCTCCACGTTCTTTCCTCCACAGTATTCAGGAAGGCTGGTTAACGAATGTTGAGGAGCAGGAGGAACGGTAGTGAGTTGAAATCAAAGCAAATCTTAAATACTGAAAATTGCAATAATAATTTCTAATTCTACACAAACCTCCATAATCCCTTCTTTTTCCACTAATGTTACAATCTTATTTATTCTCCATAAGATTGCAAAAAAGGAGAGGTTCCTGTGAACCCGCTCCTTTATCATAACCTAGTGCAGCCCGGGGACCAGCAGACTTAGTGTCATAATCAGCAGGACCCCAAAAGAAATCAGGCTGTATTTGATATCCTTTTCAATCAGGAGAAATGAAAGGAAGGCGCCTATTACCCTGAGAAACGGAGTAAATAACAGGACAAGGATGCCAAGTGTCATTACGGCCGGGGGATTCAATTCCATTACCCCGGCAATTACCTGAAAAAAGCCCAGGCCCACCGCCCGTTGTCCCTCCAGGCCTCCGTCTGCTGCCAATGCAAGTGCCATTCCGGCGGCCATCAGGACTACGCTTAAAGCTGAACCAGCCCGCAGCAGCATTGCCAGTATCCGGTTGATATCAATACTCTTCTGATTCATCGGCTACCCCCTGAAACCCTTGATAAACATCTGAATTGCTATATAGATAAACACAAATATAAACACTTTCTTCAGGGACCGTGTGGAAATTCGCTCATTAATGCGGGTTCCTACGGCAGCCCCGCCAAACACTCCCAGGGCCACGGGGACTGCCGCCGCTGCATCTATGTTTCCGTTCAGATAATATACAAACGCACTGGCGCTTGCGGTAACTCCGATCATAAAGTTGCTGGTGGCGGCAGCCACTTTTAGGGGGACACCCATCAACAAATACATTACCGGAATCTTTATTAATCCCCCGCCAACCCCCGCACAGATCCCGGCGTGCGGAACTACCGCACCGGACTCTTCAGTAATACTCACTTCCGTAATCAGACAAAATCAAATTCAAGTTCTAACTGGCAGTTACGACTCTCCATTATTCGAGGCCGCAATATTTTGTATCTGTCCAGGGTTTTCCGAAATTCCATCCAGTTGAAGCTCCGCCTTTGGCTCCTTCGATTTAGCCATTTATATTAGGATTCTTTCGGCATTTTGGTAGAAACCGAGTTGGTTGGAACCGACAGGGCCTCCCAAGTTCCTGGTACTTCTCTCCATACATGCCATGTGCTTGGACCCCGGCAAACCCTCCGGAATCTCACTCTAACGATTCCTTTGTGTTGGCTTCCGTGGCGTTAAACACGTCGCCGCCTGCATTTTCCGCCATTGACGGGGCTGTATATGCTTCGGGAGCTACGGTTCTCCCTATGGCCTATATGGTTCTCTGTGTACGCTTCACCTAACTGTTACCAGTTTCGGCGCAACACTCGATACGGGTGGCTGGTTAGGCCTTACCCGACAGCGACTTTCACCCTGCTAGAAGAACCAAGCTTTGCTTGGCGCACTAACTTAGCTGGTTTAGGCGATGTGCTGACCAAACCTAATTTTCTTTTTTAATAACTCTACCACTTCAGTAATTGTATGCTGTCTTAAATCTATATAACCTATTGTTGGTAATAGCCCAGGGATTTCTGTATCATCTAGTCTTAGGGGTAAAATGTATTCTGAGTTTTCTTGAAAGGCTTTAGCCTGTGCGGCTTTTCTCTCAATATTTGTCCACTGTTTACAAGCATAATTTTTTGAAACAATCATTAAGCAAAACTTGGCCTTTTTTGAATAGACTTCGGAAAGGTGCGAGTACAAATCTTTACCCCATAGTTCGGCGTTTTCGTATTCATGGAAAAAAACCTTAAATTCTTGTTGTGACATTAACTCGGCAATATTTCTTGCTATTTCTCTATCCTCACCAGCAAACGATATCGCTAAGTCATATTTTTCAATTTCTTTTAACTCTTTGCGAACATCTTCTAAATTCACCCATAAATATTCGCAATAAACACCAGCGACATGAGAAATTGTATTAAAAGGAGTATGAAGTCGTTCGTCAAAGTAATTTCCGTTCTCCCATACTGGCCAGTTTTCTTCATGATAATTTAAAATTGCTTCGATAAGTTCAATAACTCCAATTTCTTTGCTTCTCCTTTTAGTTGCACTTTCTATAGCAAAATCCAGAATTCGTGACCTAGTTACAGTTTTTCTAAAATGTTCATTAGAATACAATTCCGATGAATCATAGTCAAACCCGCTGTTCGATTCGTCACGTTCTTCAAATTTTTTATAAAGTACCGGTAAGGCTAAGTCTGGATCCCCACCATACTTTTTTATAATCTGTTGAAGTAAAGGCGTTTCCTTAAGTAACACAAAAAAGAATTCATCTGAAAAAGGCAGACATTGTTTTCTCGACATAAGTATTCAACTTCTGTAAAAACTTTTAAAGCTTCTGATGATAAGACTTAGCCTTGACATTTTACGTAACTTACTAAGTCTTCTAATACACGTTCGGCGGATAGACTCATAATGATTTCGTTACCCTCCTAAGTTGGTCCCATTTCGCCTAACACTTCTATATGTGAACTAAGTAAAAATAAAATTATAAAAATCAACCATATATGAAATTTTTTCGCTGAATAAAAAATTGTTGATATTTATTATATTTTACCATATTATAGAAGAAAAGTAAAAGAACAAATGTTCGAGGAGTGGGTTATGCTATTACGTTTCCCGCTACAGTCAATCAAACCATCAATGCTTTAAGATTTCTTTATGTTGAATTATATCAGTCCGATTTTTCTTTTGGAGAAATTGCCCGTCCCAGGCCTGACCGAAAAATTCCTGTTTTGCCAAAGAGGTGGCAAATACACCACACGTGCTGTGCAAAAGATTTTTGAAAAAGCAGTAAAAAAAGCAGGCATCCATAAAACGGTGACCTGCCATTCTCTTCGCCATTGTTTTGCTACACACCTTTTGGAAGCTGGAACTGATATCGGTTACGTCCAGAATTTACTCGGCCATACCATTATTGTTACAACCAATATCTATACAAAAGTTCGCAACCCTCACCTATTTAAAATCAAGAGACCTATATAAATTAAAAACATGCTAACTCAAGCAAAACCAGGATAAGTTAGTGGAATGATAATTAATTTAAGGGTTTGCCCGGTGCAAACCCTTAAATTAATGTTAAACCCGTTATGAATTACTGCATGTCTTTCAAAGCTTTAACCATGTTCAGAGCCTCTTTCAGGGCATTATTGGCGTCCTTGGCAAACCCGTCTGCGCCCCACTTGTCTGCCAGGTCCTCGGATACAGGCGCGCCGCCGATCATAATCTTACACTTGGGGTTCTTCTCCTTGACCTTCTTGATAACCTCAGGCATCCCTACCATGGTGGTGGTCATCATGGCCGAAAGACAGAGCAGGTCTGAGTCAACCCTGAGCTGTTCCTCCACGAATTTTTCCAGGGGAACGTCCCGGCCCAGGTCATGAACCTCAAATCCGGCCACATCAAACATCATCTTGACGATGTTCTTGCCGATATCGTGCACGTCACCCTGGACAACACCCATGACAACCGTACCCTTTACGCCCATATCCTTTTTCTCGATATGGGGCTTAAGGATATCCAGGCCCGCATAAAGAGCGTCAGCGCACATCAGGATTTCGGGAACGAAATACTCCTGCTCTTCGTAAAGCCTGCCGACTTCGTTCATGCCTTCTACCAGGCCCTCGAACACGGCGGTATAAGCATCAACGCCCTCATCCACACAGGCCTGGGCGGTTTCCCTTACCGCATCTTCATCATAATCGATAACTCCCTGTTTCAGTGCCTCAAACAACTCCTTCTCTCTTTCCGCAGTTGCCATTTTCCAATCTCCTCCTTAAAATGTTTGCTTTTGGTTAAACCATTCTCACAAGACATCCAACCGCTGTTCCAATGCTTTCCTGTCGAATTCCTTACCAATAAAAATTAATTTACTCTCATTTGTCTCGGGAAACTTCTCAAAACCGTAATTACCCTGTACATAATCCATCTTTGCGGCGCCGCCGTCCGGTGTTTTGTAGATTCCCTTGGCCCTGTAAATATTACCGTATTTTCCGGCCTTCATTTCCTTCAAAATCTCCTCCAGCTGGTTGCTGTTAAATGCCTTGTCAGAAGTTATTGCCAGGGAGTCAAAATCATGGTAAAAATGAAGGTGCAGATAATCGGCCCCGTGTTCCCTTATAATGTCAGGAAGGTCGGTCTCACAGTTTACGGTCTGAAGCAGGATTGCATGCTGGTTATGTTTTGCCAGTTCTTCCTCTATAGCTTTCACCGTGTTCTCGTTAACCAGGTCAATCTTGTTGATCAGTATAATATCGGAATTTGCAAGCTGGTCAGTATAAAAATCGCCAAATAACCCGGAGTGAATATTGGCCAGAAAACTATCGGCGTCTATAATTCCGATAATGCCTTCAAATTCCAGCCCATATTCTTCCTTAATGGGTTCCAGGGCCTCCAGGATTCCCGATGGTACGGCCAGCCCCGATGGCTCTATGACAAGTCTTTTGGGGTTATATTTGGTTTTGATCTCTTTGACCGCCGAAACGAGGTCATTGGCAAGAGTACAGCAAATACAACCACTGGGGAGTTCCACCATGTCAACGGCATCTCCCTTGCTGACCAGTTCAGCATCAATTCCCACATCACCAAACTCGTTCACGATTACAGCGATATCACCGCCTGCCTTCTTTATCACGTTTTTGACACAGGTTGTCTTACCGGCGCCTAAAAAACCGCTGATTATTTTTATTTTCACCTTCTCACCCCCTCAGTTCCCCATGACCGGTCCGGATGAAAAATCCGGAAGGCACCTGATCATACTGTTAACTTTTAATTAGCTTCAACTGACTTATATAGTAGGTTGTTTGAAATGAATACCGGAGGCGAACTAAAATAATTACTTGTACGAACCGTAAGCCTTGGCAGCCTTAATTATTGCCATGGCATTAATTAATGTACCGTTCGGGGGGAATTCACAGCCGGTTGATAGGATAAAACCGCCGTCACAGTCTTTATAGGTCTCAATACATTTGCGGGCTTCTTCCATAACCTGTTCTTCGTTCCAGAACATACCGACTTTGGCAGGCTCAAGGTACCCAATGGACACTATTTTCTTGCCCCATTTGGCGGCATGCTCTTCCCATGTCTTGCAGTCGGCCGCTGGATATGCGTGGGAGATGGCAACTGGATTAGTCCATTTCTGCTGTACATCAAAGTAAATACCTCCGCCACAGTTATGGAGAACAACAGCTCCTCCGGCTTTTCTTACGGCATCGGCGATCCGCTTGGCAAAAGGAGCTTCAATAGCTTCCCACATCTTTGGACTCATGATAGTGGCAGAAGCATAAAGGGTATCTATTACTATTGCCTGAGCCCCTGCTTCAACTTGAGCCACAGCATATTCCTCAAGAACAGGGGTAATTATTTCACAGGCTTCAATGATGGCATCCCTGTTCTTGATACAATCGATAAACATTTTTTCGTGGCCCCTCATAGCCCCGATTACACCCAGGGGAGCATACACAAACCCGCAGACGCCGTATTCTTTGGCTTTCGCCTTGGCGACTTTGGCGGTAGCTTCGATAACAACCTTCATCCGTCCGGTCTCGCGCGGGTTTATCCTGGGAATTCTCCTGTAATCATCTACTGTTTTAATCAACGGATCATCGGGATCAGCATATGCAGTACTTTCTATAGGGAAAATCACCTTTTGCCCAAATGATCCCGCTTCTACTGAGAGGTCAACCAACATTACAAAAATGTCAAATTCATTATTCATAATCTGGTGTGTCTGTAACAATGAATCAGCAATAAGGTCAGCATCCTGAGACCACTTGTCATATGTAACACCTAATACCCGCCGGGCTGCCCCGCAAACCAGAGAAGCCACCGGTACCCTGTCCGGCTTTTTGTAACTAAGCGCCGCCAGAGCCCTTTCCAAACCTGTCATTTCACTCTTGAACTCATTTCCCAACTCAAATCCCTCCTAAATATTTTTATTATTTTTTGCCTTCAGCCTGATGGCGTACGGCAATTCCTAATCAATCAACAGTAAGCCGGTATAAATCACCTCCGTTGATAATCCAAACTGGAAATCAAGCCCGGCATTTTTTGATGTCTTAAAGATATCTACGCCCATTGATTCAATGCTCGGACGTGCTTCATACGGATGACGGCAGGGTTCTCCGGAATGGTACCCTACACATTCGGGACAAAGCTTGCATGATGACGCAATAAAACCGGCTGCCAGGTAATACCCGTCGGTAAGCGCCTTACCTTCAACTTTATTAATTATCAGATGCAGTTTTATCTCCGCTTCTGTTAACTGGTTTGGCTCAAACCCTTCACTTCTGACCTGGACCAGCAATGCGGATGAATACCGTGTGCAAAGTGACTTGAAATGCTCAACTGAATAGTTATGAGGTGGGCACATCAGGTGTTTGTTGTAGTCCCGGCAAACCGGCACCTGACATTTCAGGCGAACCCGTTCGTCAATCACCACCTGGCCCGCCGGGATAAACTTTGCCCTGAATGCCCCCTGTTCAAGCGCATAATCCTCGAGAGATTTATATCGTTCAGCCTGCAAGTTGTTCACCTTCCTTATTTAACATGTTATGTAAATTTATAAATTTAACGAGTTCTGCGGATTTCTATGTTGTCAAATTCTTATATGTTTCAGTCAGCTTGGTAGGTAGGGCGTTAATGTCATCGATAATGATATAATTAACATTTCCGAATATATATTCCAGATAATCCTGTCCCTTACGATCTACAGTAATGCAAAACGGATTGATTCCTTTCATTTTAGCTTCCCTAAGACACATCCTGGTATCAGTTTCAGCATAGAATTCTTCATAGTCTTTTGTTAACTGGCTGTGATAATCGAAATCAAAGGGACGGCCGTCACTAAGGATGATGAGGATTTTAATTGCCGCCTGCACTTTCTCCATCTTAAACACCGCATGCCTCACTGCCGAAGCAAGCCGGGTCATCCCGTAACTCTGCAGGCCGCCGAACCTCTGCTTGACTTCAAAGGTATACGGCTCCTCAAAATCCTTGACCACATAAAAGTTAATCTTATCCCTGAGGTCGCTGTTAAAACCGTATATCGCATATTTATCTCCCAGCACCTCCAAGGCCTCAGCCATTACAATAACTGATTCCATTTCCACATCCAGAATGGTTTTCCCATTCTCCGAAATAACTTCATCGGTTGAATAGCTCAGGTCCAGGAGAAAGCCGACAGCCACATCACGTTCTCTTTTGTCTCGCCTGACATAAAAACCCGTCCCCGGGGAAACATCTGCCTTTATTTCTACCATCGCCTCGATAACTGCATCAATATCAACCTCTTCGCCTTCTTCCTGCCTGTTGTACCTACGGAAACGTTCAGGCTGCAGCATACCGAAATATCGCTTGATAGTATTAATCATCCCATAGTTTTCTTCAAGAGTGCGATCAACAAAAGCTGCCGTACTGGGTTTCAGTAAAATTTCCCTGACCCTGCACCAGTCCTTCTTGTAATCATTAAGAGTGCGATCCCATTCATCGTAATACACAACCATCCGGTAAGGATTTTCCTCATCTTCACGGAACCTGTGCAAAAGTTTTTTCAACCAAAGGTAGAATTCATCACTAAGGTTTAGTGCCTGGTTTTGGGGACTAAAAAACTTTTTGTCTAATTCAATATCCTCTTCCTGACCAATCCCGTTATTTACCTTTGAACCCTCTGCCGGGGAACCGTCAATCTCTTCGTCTGCTTTCATCGAAGTATAAATCAGATCAAACTTCAGTTTTCCCCTATATGCCAGGTTCTTATATTCACCGTCGTAATGTGGGGAAAATTCCTTCTCAAATATTTCCTGCCACGATAAAATGTTAATAATCCGGCGGGCAAGATTTAGAGATTCCCGGGATGAAGCTCCGTTTTTCAGTACATTATCCCAAAACCGAAGGTATTCGGTTTTTATTTTCTCAGGAACATCAGCCTTATCAGACCAGAGGTAATGTATCAAAAACGCATACAGATTAGGAGTTCTTTTTTGAATTTCACGTACAGAGGCTTTGACCAATAAACGCATGTCTCTTTCAAGCCCCGGGAATTTCTGCATAGCCAGGTAGTCTACCCTGTTGTCCTCAATATATTCAAACAGCATGCCGAGCTTGCTGTCCAATGCAAGTTCTTTGAATTCAGCTTTGCTTAATTCCATGGTGCCGAATTTCCGGTGGGCAACCAGGTGCATCATCATAACCCGGTAAAATCGAAGGTTGTCACGTTCGTTCTCAAACACTTTGACCAGGTCAGGCAAGTAAATTCTCCGGGTATCAAGAGATCCGAACAATTGGTCATCACTGTGGATTCTAGTTGGAAGGTCCGATGAATTTCTGATAATTACCGTTTCTCCTGTCAAGCCTTCACAATATATGTGAAGCACCTTTTTCACGGACTCTATATGTAGGCCGCTCCTCAATCCGGAAATTACATCCCTGCTTTCCTGAGATTTCATGGTAAAATAAGCCAGTTTTTTGCCGCCTAGTTCGGATTTAAGCCCGTATTCAACCCACTGGGCAGCCTCCTTTATGTCCAGTTGCTGTAACAGTTCGGGGGTGGATTTAATAAATTCAGCGGCACCTTCGGTGGAATAATCCCGGCTTACTCTTTCTATAAGCCTTACCCACTCTTCTAACTCATTCCACTCCATTTTTTTTAGCACCTGAGGAGTCTTGTCAAAAAACTCCATGGCCAATTCATTGTCTATTGCAGCAAGCCTGTTGCCAAGAAGTGCCCAATGTTTAATTTTACCTGTAAACACGTCCTTGCCCGTAAATACGGCAACCTCAGGAGAAGCTTTGAAAAAAGCGGAAAGAGTACCACGTTTAGCATTGGTAACTTCATAGGCTGCCTCCAGCCATTGATAAATATACTTGCTCCCTGCCACCTGCAAAAAATTCGGCAATGCTTTAAAAAAAACATCTGCATCATCCGGTTTTTCGATAGCAAGTTTATAACCCTGTTCTAGTAAGCCTGCTTTGTCAAGGCCTTTTCCGTACCGTTCTATCTCCGGCCATGATTTCAGACAGGCAATTGCAGCAGTCCAGGAATACTGAACAATTTTTAAAATCCAGGAGGTTAAGAGGTATTGGTCTGACTTTTCAAGTTTTTCCAAGATGCTTCCGCTGTACTTAAAAAACCAGTTTGTATCATGATTGCTGAACCTGGCCAGAAACCTTCCAATTTGCAGCCAGTTTAGAAATACCTGATTTCCAACCTGTTCTAAAACTGCGGGGCTTTCCTTCAGATAGGATAAAGCACAATCCCATTGACCGCGGCATATCCGCGTACCTTCTTCAAGCCACTGTTTCAGTTCATGTATTTCCAGACGGCCTGCTAAAACCGATACTGTTCTCCAAAACCAGGTGCCATTTACAGCGCTTGATTTGTGGAATTGCAGTCCTGTATCAATGACCAACCCGGCTACCGTTTCCGGGAGACCACTTATAAAATCCAGGAAATCCTGCCTTTCTTCCAGGGACAAAGCCTTCAAGTACCGGTCCGCAAACCCGGTAAGTTCCAGGTTCTTTATACCGCCCATAGCTCCACCACCTATCCTGAACAGACCCTAAATGAATATCGAGACGGCGATTTCTTCCAGGCTCATCTGCATAGCGGCATCATCAGTGATTGGTTTAATCATGGCTGCCCGTACTGCTTCCATTACATCTATCCCATTGACAATCAACTGTCCCGCATAGATCAGCAACCTTGTACTCACTCCCTCTTCAAGACCCCTGTTTTTCAGGTTCCGGATTTTTTGGGCAAGTTCTATTAACTTCCCGGCCGTCGCGTTGTCCACACCCGATTCCCGGATCAGGATCTGCTGCTCCAGTTCGGGTTTCGGATAATCGAAATCCATGGCAATAAATCGCTGCTTGGTGCTCTGCTTCAGGTCCTTAAGAAAGGTCTGATACCCGGGATTATATGATACCACCAGCATAAATTCATCAGGGGCCGTTATTATTTCACCCTTTTTTTCGATCGGTAAAACCCGCCTGTCATCAGTCAGGGGGTGAATAACGACTGTTGTATCTTTTCTGGCCTCTACTACCTCATCAAGATAACATATTGCACCTATCTTCACTGCCGTGGTAAGCGGCCCGTCTGTCCAGACGGTTTCCGAACCCTTTAATAAATACCTTCCCACCAGGTCACTGGTTGTAAGGTCTTCGTGACAAGCCACAGTAATCAGGGGCCGCTTCAAGCAGTAAGCCATGTACTGGAGAAACCTGGTTTTACCGCATCCCGTCGGCCCTTTGAGCATAACCGGCAATTTGCTTTTAAAAGCCTTCTCAAACATTTCTATCTCTTTGCCCAGTGGTATATAAAACGGCTCTTCTTCTATGAAAAACTCCCCAATCTTATGTTCTAAAAGTCTTTTTGCCATGTTTTCTTCAACTCTCCCAAAAAGTATTTAAGCAATTACTATAGTTATGGTTTTCTTTGCATACCAGGTTTTGTTAAAATATCTTTTTCAAATACTAAATGTCTATTTAAAAAAAATACCTCAAAAATATTCATCCACCCTCGTTACAATTAAATATAATTTGTTAAACCTTGAATACCCAAAACTATTCCCCAATCGGTAATGATTTGCGCCTAAATGGTGAAAATGATACCTTAAGCAGTTTATGTGGTTCACATTAAATGCTCTTTTCCTTAATATCCATTATCGCTGTTAGTTTTCTTTATTATTCCCAATTATTTCCTTTATCAGCTACGCTGCTCAGTCAATTTCTTCGCGGGTAGTCTTTTTTCCTATAGCTTTATTCATTCAACAACGTTTTTGGCAAACCCAAGGCAATAATTAACTCAACCTACACAAATATCATTCCCATAAAATTAAGGTTTTCTCTGACAGGCCATTCGATTTTGACACCCAGTTCTCGTGCCAGGGTAGTTATATCAATGCCAAATCCTGTAATTCCCGGATGTGCCTCCAGAGGACGCCTGCATGGTTCTCCGGGAGGTGGGCACTCATCACATAGTTTACACCCTCCCACTGTCAGCCCAAAGGCAAGGTGGTTAATGTGGGCCCAGGCGGTTTTTTCGAAATTGCCGATTAACCGCATGAGTTCGTTCTGTGGTTTAAATTTCCTCACTTCCGCCATGGCATCGTCATTGTACGGGATGGTTAAAACTACTAAGACACCGCCTTTATACTGTGCCAGCGCGTCCCTGATAAAGTTAATATCAGGCAGGTTGGGAGGACAGAACTTATTGCGCCCATAGTTTGGGCATGGAGGAATCATACATTTCAGGCGCACTCTTTCCTCAACTTTTATCTTGGAGATATCAAAAGGGATTATTGTTATTCTAGGATCATCATTATTCTCCCTAAGCAGTTTTGCCAACGCTTCTGCCGGCATACAAACCCCTCCCTTTGAAAATAGTTGCAATCTCATCCCAATTCTGGCATTTTCCACTAAGTTCCCTGAACCATGACCAATTGGCCTTCCTGCAAAAATTCATCTTCTTCCAGCACCCCGTGTGCCGGGACAATCACAAATTCTTCATTGTCCCATGGGCCGGTCAGCAACCTTTTCAGGAATTCCAGGCTTCCACGGGTTTCATGGCACGGCAGCTGAAGATCGTCGGCAAAATCCCTGGTTTTGGCCAGAGTTATTTCAGTCCTGGGGTGTCCGGTATGGATGTACAGTAGCCGGTTATAGTTTTCAAACATCATCTTATAAATACGGAGCGCTTTTTTAGGCCCGAACTGGATGACGCTCCGCTCATACTCCGGAATCATCATGCGGTCTCCCTCGACCCAGCCGCCCGAAAAATAAAAAGTCTTGTTATCCTTTGACTGCAGCTCATTATATCTGGACATGCCGCCCAGTAAAAGAGGAATACAGTCATGAACCCGGGAAATAACCATTGGGCAGCCGGGCGCCTTTATTCCGCGCAAGGCCCCTCCACATAATCCAAAGCCCAGGATAACCAGCGAATAACCTCTTGTCCTGTCAAGAACAGCCTGTACTTCCCGGTGTAATTTTGCCGGGTGGAGGTGCAGCCCCATGGACACAAACTCGACATCAAACCCGGTTAACGGGCCGAGAACCTTAAGTTCTTCTTTAAACACGTCGCAGCACAAAATCTTCTTCATCCCTGTTCCTCCTTAACCGTTCTATGTCTTCCGGAAACCCCCATTTCGGCGGAATATAGCGTTTTCATCATATGCAGAATTAATTATAATTTGTTAAACCTGCAAACTCAAAAACTCTTCTCTGATTGGTAATAATTTGGGGCTGAGTGGCCTGTATCCCCACCCGAATAGTTTACTTGGTTCATTTTGTTTTTTCTGTTACTAATTTTTTAGTGTTCTCAGCAAAAAATAGCCTTCTTTCTGTGCGTAACATTAAATAAATATCATACCCATAAAATTCAATTCACTTTTCACGGGCCATTCCACATTTACCCCAAGTTTTCTGGCCAGGGTGGTTATATCTATGCCAAAGCCCGTTATACCTGGATTGGGCCTCCAGCGGCCGACGGCATCGTTCACCCGGCGGGGGGCAGTCGTCGCTCAGCTTACAACCACCAACGGTCAGTCCGAAGGCCAGGTGATTAACATTGGCACAAGCTGTTTTCTCAAAAGAACTGATGATTTTCATCAGTTTATTCTGCTGTTTAAGCACCCTGATTTCATTTAGTGTTTTCTCATTGTACGGAACGGTCAAAACCACTAACACCCAGCCTCTGTATGCAGCCAGGGCTTTTCGGATAAACTCCAGGTCAGGAAGATTGGGCGGACAGAATTTATTCCTTCCATAGTTGGGACAGGGTGGGACCATACACTTCAGGCGGACCCTTTCTCCTACGGTAATCTCCAAAATATCAAAGGGAATCCCTAATTCTGGTAATCCGTATTCTCTTTTGTAAGCAGTTCAGCTAAAGCTTTAGCCGGCAAAACCCCCCCTCCTCAATCTTTTATTATCAATTTTATGGCTGTCCCCGGATTATTCCGGTCCCCTGTACATGGTCTTTTTCTGCGTCTTGGAGAAACTCACTTTCATCGATTATCCCGCCAGGCGGAATGATCACGAAACTCTCTTTATCCCATGGCCTGCTGACCAACCTCTTTGAGGAAATCCAAATTCCCGGCTGTTTCATGACACGGGAGTTCCAGAATATTCGGCAAAACCCCTGGTTTTGGCCAGAGTTATTTCAAGTCCTGGGGTGTCCGGTATGGATGTATGTACAGGGCGCCTTTATTCCGCGCAAGGCCCCTCCAGATAATCCAAAGCCCAGGATTACCAGCGAATAACCTGTTATCCTGTCAAGAACAGCCTGTACTTCCCGGTGCAATTTTGCCGGGTGGAGGCGCAGCCCCATGGACACAAACTCGACATCAAACTCGGTCAACGGGCCGAGAACCTTAAGTTTTTTTAAACACGTCGCAGCACAAAATTTTCTTTATCCCTGTTCCTCCTTTCCGTTCTACGTCTTCCGGAAACCCCCATTCCGGTAGAATATAGCATTTTCACCATATGCAGAATTAATTATAATTTGTTAAACCTGCAAAACCTGAAACTATCATAAACAGAGCATCATTGCTTCGTACAGATACAATCCTATTTTTGCTAACTGCTTTTTGGGGTTTTTATTTTCTCAACGTTTTCGTTCTTTAAGGCAGCCTCTTTAATCATTCGGGCCACTTCAGGTGTTACTCCGCCGTTTTTGTTCCAGGGGGTAGCCAGCTTAAAACCATGCCTTTGGGCCAGCTCACGCAGGTAGTAAACATTTTCTACCGGTATTTTTAAGCCGATGCTGAAATCCCTGTATGTTCCTTCCAGCGCCAAAAGCATCGTTTCCGATAAACAGGCCATGTTTACACCGGGTTCATAACCCATGTTCTGGCCAAAACATATGTCGTCAGGGTATTGTACCAGCCCGCCTTCAATGACCAGGACGTCTTTTCTTTGTTCCAGCACTGCCTCCGATACATCCGGAGGTCTGGCCACGTCACATATAACGCTCCCCGGTTTTAAATGCCCCGGTCCAATCAGATGATTCGTTGAGTTACTGGCCGAAATGATTAAGTCGCTCTGTAATAATGCCTGTTTAATATTAACCGTAATTTTCACCGGTGGATTACTGTATTTTCCTTTGGCAGCCAGGTTTTCATGGATATAACCGTTTATAGAAAAACCCTGGTTTTCCAAAGCCGTTAACAGTTTATTCCATACCTCCGGGTCGTCTTTGCGTTTCCGGTCCAGAAATCCTTTTAACCATTTGGCTATGCCTTTTATTTTGGCTACCTTGCCTTTATAGGCCAGAATTTCCCTAAAAGCCCTTGTATATATCTCATCTGCCAATTGTTCCATCCTGCGTAGGCTGGTTTTCTCTTTTTCGGGGTTTCCCACCAGGACCAGCTTATCAATTTCTTCCGCCAGTAATATGGCGCATACCCGGCCTATGGAACCCGTAGCTCCTATAACACAACCCGTTGATTCCGCCGGGTCTATGCCCATCAACCGGGCCCCTTCGATTAAGGCATCAAAAGCCGTAGCAATGGTATAACTATTACCGGAAGTCACCGCAATGCCTTTTCCTTGCAGGTCGCTGCCACCCCGGCTAACCACCGAAGTGTATGCGCCCAGGCCAACTATCCGCGCTCCCAATGCCTTGGCTTTATCCAGTGCAGTAACCAATACTTTTACTGCATCCTTTCTCGGCATTTCCATCATGTGCCGGCCGCTGTATGGAATGCCTATCAGCCATCCTTCCGCTATTTTCCCCGCCTTTGACTTAATAGCCGGTAAATGTACAATTACTTCCGGCTCGGCATCCAAAGATGCCTCCCAATCTATGAGTTTTTCCAGGATGTCTTTAGACGCCTTTTTAAAGGACGGGTTGTTTTTAATGACATCTTCAGATGAGGGGTAGTGAATTAAAAAGGCGAACTTTTCCGTTGGCTTTTCCTCAGGCAGTAATTCAGACCCTGTGACAGCTTTTTTCTCCGATCTGAAGTCCCTGATCGGACCCGGCTCTTTACCTATGATATAACTGTACAGTTCGCAGTGGTCCTGATAGTACAAAGCTTTCACTACTCGTTCCAAACCATGCAAAGCCCTGTCAATTTCAACAGTGGCGACTGTTAATGAAGGCTGCAGACGCAGCGTCATCGGGTTATTCAGGAACGGAGCTACCCTTACTTTATGGACGTTGAGTAAATACCCGGCCAAAAGAGGAGAAAACCCTCCTTGTTCCGCCAGGTACTTCATGCTAAATGATTCTGACCCGTCAAATTCGTTGAACTCCAGTCCAAGCATCAGTCCCCTGCCCCTGATTTCCTTGATTACACCGGGATATTGCCTGTTGATATCTTCTAAGTTTTTTAACAGGTAGTTTCCGGCGCTTTTTGCATTATTGATCAATTGCCTGCCGTTTTCCAGAAGTTTATTCAATACGGCCAGGCCAATGGCGCAGGTAAAATTATTGTTGGCAAAGGTGGAACTGTGCAGCCGGCCAAATTCTTCATTCCATGCCTGCCTTGTACTGAGACAGACGCCCAGAGGAACCAGCCCGCCCCCCAAAGCTTTTGATAAGAGTAAAATATCTGGTTCTACTCCTTCCCTGTCACAGGCAAACAATTCCCCGGTTCTGCCGAGACCTGTCTGGATCTCGTCAACTGCTAACAGAACTCCGTACTTTCTGCAGATAATTTCGGCATTTTTTAAATAACCTTCAGGTGGGACGATTATACCTCCTTCCCCCTGAATCGGTTCCACCAGAAAGGCAGCAATTTGCTTTCCTTCCGTCCGCATTTTGTTTTCAAGCATATCCAAATCACCGAAGGGTATATGTTCAAACCCGGGAACAGGGGTGAAAAAGGGTTTCTGGTACACATCCCTGCCTGTGGCAGATAAAGCACCCATGGTCTTGCCATGGAAGCTGTTTTTTGTAGAAAGAATTTTGGGTTTTCCCGTTGTCGACCTGGCCAATTTAATAGCTACCTCTACTGCTTCCGCCCCACTCTGGCAGAATGTGGCCTGGGCCATTTCACCTGGGGCCAATTGAAGCAGCATTTCTGCTAATTCCACAGCTTTAACCGGAATTGAGGGCTGCACCATAGAAGGCAGTGACAGGTCAAAGTATTTTTTGGCCGCAGCCACAAGTTCGGGTGGGTTGTATCCGAAGGGAACCGCGCCGTATTGGGCAATAAAATCCAGGTATTTATTACCGGCCTGATCGTATAGGTATGTTCCTTCCCCTTTTACATAGGCGACATCCAGTTTAAAACACTCAAAAAGCTTATCCATTGTAGGGTTCAAAGAACTGAACTTCATTGCTGACCATCCCTTCGAGAATTTTGATTTCTTACAACCGCCAACATTTAATTATATGCCCAATAAAGCTTATATTAGACGTACTGGCCCATTTTTATGCATAAAAAAAGAATCGCCTTTTTAGCGATTCTCAAGCTGGTATTGCAAAATTAAGCATTTGCCTCAATTAATTCTTGAATAATCTGCTCGTATTCATCCCCGGAACAGTCCAGGGCTCGCCGGAAGTTTTCTGTTCCTATTTTATTTAACAAGCGCCCAAGCCTTTGTCCCCTTTTGGCAACTTTCTCGTAAACGTCAATGATTTTCTCCGTTAACTCCAGGCACTCCTGCTCCGATTTTTCTGTGCAAATAACTTCGGCCAGGCGTCCTGTACCGCTGGCATACCCGCCAACCATAACTGTATAGCCATTATTACTACCCATAAAACCGATATCTTTGACACAACTTTCCGCACAATTATTCGGGCAACCACTGACACCTATCTTTAATTTGCCTGGTAAAGAACGTCCATGGTATCTTTTATCCAAAGCGAGCCCGAGAGAAACCGAGTCCTGTTTGGCTCTTTTACAAAAAGTAGTTCCGGGGCAGATTTTGACACTCCGGACGCAAAGGCCGATGGCCTGTCCCTTTTCCATGCCAAGGTCCCGCCAAACATCTTCAATATTTTCGGCTGCAATACCTACCAGGGCAATTCTCTGCGCTGAAGTAAGCTTTAGAGCTTTGCAGTTATACTTGTCTGATATGTCGGCAATTTTCCGTAAAGTGGCAGCATCAGTAATGCCACCGGGAATATGCGGTGCAATAGCATATGTTTCTTTGTCCCTTTGCACAATCGCTACTTGTTCAATGATATCTTTTTTCGTCTCAGTGTTTTCCATTCTCCCAACCCCCATTTTTTTAAAAATTTATAAAACTCAGTCAACCGGTTGAATACCTATACCAACCAGTCCCGGTCCGGAATGAACTACCATGGAAGGACCAATCTGTCCCCAGAAAAACTCCCTGATATCGGCGCAATTTGTATTCAAGAGCTTTTCCCTGACTTCCCGGGCATCAGCTTCCGCTCCACTGTGCATCACCGCCAGGTTGACCGCTTTTTCTCTGATATATTCCTTGGCAATTTCTACCAACTCTTCCATGGACTTTTTCCTTCCCCTAACTTTGGCATAGGTAAAATACTTTCCCTCTTCATTAATTGATACAATCGGTTTGATATTCAGCAGGTCACCCAAAGTCCCTTCAATCAGGCCGATTCGACCGCCTTTACGTAAATACTCCAGTGTTTTTACTACAAAAAAGACTTTGATTTCATCCCGCGTTTTTTTTACTTTTTCCACTATTTCATCAAAAACACAACCGGCATCTCTAAGCCGGACAGCTTTATTTACCAGAAAACCCAGGCCCAGAGAAAGGGCTTTGGAATCCAGTACCTCGATATGCATTTCACTTATTTGCCTGGCGGCCATCTGGACAGCGTTGACAGTTCCGCTCAACCCTCCGGAAATATGCATTGACAGAATCCTGTTAAACCCCTGTTCTTTTAACTTCGTAAAAACCTCCGTTATTTCTCCAAAGCCCGGCATGGATGTTTTCGGTATTTCCCCGGGCATTCTTTCATATATTTCCTGTGGTTCTATATCGATTTTATCTCTGTACTCTTTACCCTGGTAAATAATCCTTAAAGGCAATACATGCACATCGTTCTTCTCAATGAACTCCCGTTCCAGATCGCAGGTGCTGTCAGTTACGATGGCTATTTTCTCCTTTTGCTTCATTATTTCCTCCCTGTGCCTGTCTGGCTTTAATTGGTATTTTTACTAATAAAAAGCCGTTTGTACTACTGTCTTCTTAATTATCATAACTGCCTGCCTAATAATGTGCAAGAATTTTTTTGACATGTTTACTTCCCTTTTAAAAAAGGACCTGCATAACATATCTATTAAAAAGGATAAGGATGCTCCGCCCGATAGGAGGTCATGACTCTGTTGAATTTCTCTGTCAAGTACCTGTCCACCTTAAGTGTATTGACTTCTGTAACAGTAATGTTACAGCTTTTTGCCGGTCTGCTTCCCGGCGTGGGGGCCCTGGCCGCAGGTTTTACCACCCTGTTTGTGGCCTTGGCCGCATACAGCAAACCTTTGGGCGGTCTTTTGGTTTATGCCGCCGCGGCGGGACTGATCGGTATAATCATGCCGATAAAACTGCCCCTTTTCCTGTTCAGTACAGGCCTGTTGGGGTTATCCCTCGGCGCAACCGTAAAACTTGGCAAAAATATTTCTGTACTTAGCTCCAGCCTGGTCTTAACTATAGGTACCCTGGTTTTGACCGGCCCGTTGGGTATTCCGGTGCTTGGTCCGGCCCTCTCTTATGCCAAGGGTCCCATAACCTTTCTCATAATTATCTTTGCATTTTCCTGGGTTTTCTGTTTCCTTTGGTACATATTCTTTCAGCGGGTCATATGCAGAATGGGACATCTCTTCAAAAACACATGAAAATTGTCCATCGGTTTGGAATTTATTATTTTATTCAGTTATAATAGAGGAGGTAGTATATTGCAATTAAGTAAACGGGAGTGAATACGCTAAATATGGCTGCATCTGCTGATCCGGTCATTAAAGCACACAAACTGGTCAAAAGGTTTGGCAGTTTTACTGCCGTTGATGCCATTGACCTTTCTGTCATGCCCGGCCAATGTTTTGGCTTGTTGGGGCCCAACGGGGCCGGCAAATCCACTACGGTGAAAATGATCACCGGGCTTTCGCCTATCACCGGAGGGACTCTGGAAGTCTTCGGTTTAAGTATCGTAACCGATGCCCGCAGGATTAAAGCTCACCTGGGAGTGGTAGCCCAGGATGACAACCTGGACCCCGAACTTACTGTTTTGGAAAACCTCATCGTCTATGCCGGCTACTTCGGTATTCCCAAAAAAGAAGCCCGGCAGCGGGCAGAGGAACTTCTTTCATTCATGGAATTGGAGGGAAAGGCCGGGACTAAAGTTGACCACCTTTCGGGCGGAATGAAAAGACGTTTGACTATTGCCCGGGCCCTGATCAACAAACCTAAAATTATTATCCTGGACGAGCCTACGACAGGCCTTGACCCCCATGCCCGGCACATAGTATGGCAGAAAATCAGGCAACTGAAGGAAAATGGGACAACTGTGCTTCTAACCACCCATTACCTGGAAGAAGCCAGTCAATTATGTGACCGGCTGGTGTTTATGCATAACGGAAAGATCATTGATGAAGGCCAACCTGCGGCATTGGTATCCGCGCATATAGGTTCCCACGTTCTTGAACTGGCAGGAGGAGATTTTACCGCCATATGCCGGAGACTTCCGGGAACAAATCTGATAAATGGCTTTAAACTTTTTGGCGATACGTTATACATCTATTCCAACCATGGTCCGCAGTTGCAGGAATGGATAAAAGGTCTGTCAATTGATTTCTCATACCAGTTGCTAAGGCCGGCAACTCTGGAAGATGTCTTTCTGAAACTGACAGGCCGGAGCCTGGAAGATGACCAGGTCCCCAGCCTTGAAGAAAAGGAGGATATTCCCTGTGCTTAATCCCAAACCTCTGCTGAAAGGCTTTTTTACTTCATTGGATATATCTCCTGCGTTGGTATCTCGTATTTTGTACCGTCACTGGCTGGTATTTGCCAAAACGTGGAAAGCCAATATCATGTTCAACTTTGTCGAGCCTGTTCTTTATCTTTGGGCCATGGGCTTCGGTCTGGGAGTCTACGTGGCAAATATTCAGGGATATAGTTACCTTGAATTTATCGCTCCCGGCCTGATAGCTTCGTCCGCGATGTTTGCCACCTGCTATGAAGCCACTTATGACAGCTATACCAGGATGTCTTTTCATAAAATATTTTACGCTATTGTCTCAACCCCGGCCAGCATGGATGACGTGGTCATGGCGGAGCTTATATACGGCGCACTAAAAAGTGTTCTATACGGTTCTGTATTTTTGCTGGTAACAGTTTTATTCGGCCTGGTAAAATCATGGTGGGTCTTTTTAATGCCCATCCCCTTGTTCATTGGGGGCTTGATATTTTCTTCCCTCTCCATGGTTTGGACAAGTATGGCGCCTAATTACGATGCCTTTAATTACTTCTTTACTCTGATCATTACCCCCATGTTTTTCCTGGCCGGGATTTTCTTCCCCGTCAACAACCTGCCTGCCGGGGTTCAGGCGTTTTCCTGGTTAACGCCGCTTTACCATGAAGTAGAAGTGATCCGCAACCTTTTTTATGGGCAAATAAACATGGCTACGTTGGCCAATTTTGTCTGGCTTACAGCGGCCATGCTCCTGTTGATCCGGTTTCCCCTGGTTATGGTCCGCAACCGGCTTATTCAGTAAAAAATTTGGCATATCGGTCTTTCAGTTCATCGGCTGCTTTTTTCAATATATCAAATGCTTTTTCCACCGATTTTGCCCCATCCGTGTTGACCAAACAGCACCGGGCGGGCGCCAGCCATGCCTGCTGCAGAACCTGTTTTTTCTCTATTCCGTATTGCTCAAGGTGGTTCCACAGTTTCTCCAGGTGGTCTACCAGCGATTGCACCGATTCCCTGTTCACCTCTTCCGTCAGGGTAGGCACAATCCCCCAGGCGATAATACCTCCGCGGTCAAGAAATGCCTTTATTTCGGCGGTAAACCTGGAAAAGATATGGCCCACCCCGAGGGCATCCACAGATAATATATCAAGGTTCTGGTTCAAGAGAAAGGACCAATCCGGATTACCGCACAGGTGTACCCCTTTGGGTCCCTCCAGTTGGCTCAAAAAAGCGGCATAGTCATTCTTGGCCACTTCACTGGAGTAACCCGTAAAGGAACCGAAAATTATTTCCAGACCCGGCTCATCAACCCATACAAAAGCATTTTTGTTTCTCTCCCTTAATTCTTCATACTGTATGTTGATTTTTCTGGCCATAAAGTCATATAAAAACACTTTGACTTCGTCGTTATAGATAATCGGTTTTTTATCTTTATCGGTGATTTTCATCCCGAAGCTGACCGGACCGATAAATTGGCCCCTGATAGCGCTGTATTTCTCCAGTCCCGGTTGCTGCAAAAAGCTCCTGTATACAAGAGAGTACTGTTCCGTTAATGCAAAAGTGGCTTTCTCTTCGGCTTTTTCCAAAAATTCCGGTAGTTCTTCCATAAACTGTTCAAATTCAAAGTAAATCTTTTGGGCGGCTTCATCAACGGTAATTCCCGGGAAGTGTTCCGTAGCCTGGGCATACATGTCCTCAAAGAAACTCATCTTCGGCAGTTGGGGCCAAAAAGGAATATCCACCGACAAGGCCAGCCGCATTGCCTCGTCAATATCGGTATGCGGCAATATTCCCATGGCTGTTGTTTGTAAATTTCCCTTTAAAGTCATAATATCTCCACCTTTCAAGTCGTACATTTTAACCTTTTTGAACATTTTACCCTGTTATGCCTGTTCTTGCCATGACCTGCCTAACAAAAAAGTGTGACATAACGCACAAAACCGGTTGTCATAACAACCGGTTTAAAGTAACTCTGCTTCTAAATATCAGGTCCTTTGACCTTTGATTATTTCTATTAATTTTCCGGGATTGTTGTTTACCAGCAGACCGGATATCGCAGCGACTCCTGCTGCCCCCGCTTTTAAAACCTCTCCAGCATTGCTTTCATTTATGCCGCCGATAGCCAATACAGGCAAAGGATAAACCGTCTGCACAACACGGGAAAGCCACGCCGTCCCGCGGCCTGCCAGGTTAGGTTTGCTTGCGGTAGCATATACATTGCCGGCCAGGATATAATCTGCTCTTTCTGCGGCGGCTGTCTTTGCTTCCTCCGCAGAATGCACGGAAACTCCGATTTTCATATAAGCCGGAACAATTAGCCGCGCATTGTGCAGAGGCAAGGCATCACTCCCCAGATGTATCCCTTCCGCTTCTACGGCCAGGGCAGTTTCTATACTCTTGTTCACAATCAGTTTTACCCCGTATTGTTTTGTAACGGCCCTTATTTCTCTGGCCAGATGATAAAGCTCTTTCGTTGGCAGGTCTTTTTCTCTGAGTATTACGCCGTCAATACCCCGTCGGCACAGGGACTCCACCTTTTTCAGCAAACACCGGTTTTTCACCAGTTTCCGGTTGGTCACCAGCCATACTTCGGCCATATCATTTCCCCAACCTGGCAGCAATCTCCATGGCCGCCTTTTCTCCAGACAGCAACATACCCCCAAATACAGGGCCCATCCGGTGGCTGCCAAAGGCGGCATTCGCCGCCATCCCCGTCACGTACAAGCCGGGAAATACTTCCCTGGTATTCTCAACTACGTCCAGTTCGCCCTTTAATGCATTCATCGGTTTTTCGCCGGCTACTCCCCCTGTCGGAGTGTTCAGGCGCACCCCCATTTTGCGCGTCAGGGTTTGCGTCACTTCTGCCGGATGTCCGGTTCCGTCAATAACATATTTAGCCCTGACTACCAGCGGATCCACGTGATAGTTGTTCACCTGAACAGGAGTCCAGTTCAGTACTAAACCCGTCACCCTGCCATCTTCCACCATAACGTCTTCGGCACCTATGAGGTTAAAGATTTTGCAGCCCGCTTTCACTGTCATGGACGCGATAGTTGTAACTGATTCTACCGCATCTGCCACATAGTATCCCCGTTCATATTCCTCGCAACTTATGGCGAATTCGTCCAAAATCCTTTTGCCGGCAGACTGTACCACAATCTTATTAAACATCATGGCGCCACCCCACATGCCACCGCCAACGGCCAGCTTCCTGTCAAAAAGCGCCACTTTACATCCTCTCTTGACCAGGTAGTATGCAGCTACCATCCCTGAAGGACCTCCACCCACAATGGCTACTTCTGTATTCATGTAATCCATCAGTTCTTCCATGTACTTCTGTACAATTCCCCGCGAAATAACTGTTTCATCCAGATGCATTTACCCATTCCTCCTTGTGTATGTTAGAAAAACAAAAACGGTCCCTACGGAAACGGAACCGTGAATACCACTAAGGAAAAACCCCCAGTTGATTCTACCTTCCCTCCGCTGGTATTACCCAGATCAGGTCATAAGGGTAAAAGGCTGCAGCCTTTTTCTCAGCTTCTTCCAGAAGCACCCCCAGGCGAATGCATACTGCTGTATTCGGTTTTGACTTCTGTTAAAGTGATTTCTGTTCTCAAATTCAATTATAAGATGTCAAACCACTTCTTGTAAAGTCCGGTTAACCAAATTTTACTTCCTGTCGTACCAAAAACAGAGCGTTGTTTTTGCAGACCTTTATACATTTACCGCAGCCGATACATTTTTCTTCGTCAATTTTCATAGATATTTTGCCTTCCGCCGGTGATATGGCTGCCGCCGGGCAATGCATGCGGGGCAAACACCTGTGGTCATTTCGGCATATATCCAGGTTAACTCTGGCTTTAACTGATGGCAGCAAATTGATGGTCACCACCTCCTATGCTCTTGATCCGATGACAGATGATATTTTTTTCTCTTCAATGCTGTTAAAAGCCTCGACAACGGTGGGGTCAAACTGCGTGCCTGACGCACTAAGTATTTTTTGCCGGGCAATATCATATGAAAAGGCTTTCCGGTAAGGCCTATCGGAAGTCATTGCGTCAAAGGCATCGGAAACAGCAATAACCCGGGCCAGGAGCGGTATTTCCTCTCCGGCCAGCCCGTCAGGATACCCTTTTCCGTCATATCTTTCATGATGATGGCGCACAGCCGCCGCTGATTTTTTAAACATAACCAGCGGTTCCAATATCTGCGCCCCTTTTTCGGGATGGCTTTTTATTATTTGATACTCTTCATCAGTTAAACTGCCCGGCTTGGTCAGTATCCGTTCACTGATCCCGATCTTACCTATGTCGTGCAGCAGTCCCGCCTGGGCAACTTCTTTTTCGCTATATGGTAAATCCATGCGTTCGGCTATTAATTGGGCCAACCCGGCCACCCGGTCAGAATGGCCCTTAGTATACACGTCTTTAGCTTCAATGGCATTTACGGCGCTGTCCAGTATACCCAAGGAACAACTTTGCATACGTTCTTCCAGCATATATTTGTCCATACTGAATGATATTGACCGCAGCAGTATTTTTAGTTTTTCCATAACGTCCGCCGCCAGCCCTGTTTCGATGAACAAATAACCATGGTTCATTTCTTCCCCGGTTATTGGTAAAAAAGGCTGCTTTGATAAAAGGTGGGCTATAATTTTTTCTTTTTCCTCCCGGCTGCCTCCTATTTCTTCACCCTTGGAAGTTATTATCCGGTAAGTATCACCAATGTAGACTACCATGGTATATGTAACTTTTATTCCCAGGGTTGCCAAGTCCTTGTTAAACTGAGTCAGGTCTATCATAATTGCTGATTCAGTTTTCTTTACCATTGGTCCCCCTCCCCAGTATATCTGATAACGAGCACTCATACCCCCAGTGGGTATTTGTTAATATTCTATAACGAAAATCCGCTTGTTGTCAACTACTGCCTCTGGCCACTGATATTCCCCGCAATAAAAAAAGGTTAGACTGTTTTCAAGGTAAAAACAGTCTCACCTCCATTGTAGCTTTCCCGTCCGTAAATTTTAAGCGAGCGTTTTTTGCAAAATAAGGTTTGCAAATTAAGAATTGTCTTTTACTTGCGCACCTTTGCCGGTTCAACAAAAAGCTTCTTCCCCTTGACTTCGGTTTTGTGCAGCGAATACATCACCTGTTCTGCTACCTGTTGGGGAACTTCCACAAAAGAAAACCTGTCGAATATCCTGATGGCCCCGATTGATTTGCCGGGAATAGCAGCTTCTTCCGCTATAAGTTTGATAATTTCCGGCGGGTTCATTTCCTCCTGTCGTCCTATGTTCATAAACAACCTGACCATCCCCGGGCGGGCTCCTGTCTCACCAAAGTCTGCCTCGTCTATTTCAATTTCCTTGGCGGGCAGTTCCAGATCCAAAGCCAGTTTCAAGGCTGCGCTGGCTATGTCTATGAGATTATAATCTGCAGCCAATTCCTGCACAATGTCCCGGTAAATGTCCAACTGTCCGCCGTTTATGGTGTTGGCCACCTTGTCAATCATTTGCACCTTTTGCCGTTCAAATATATCGGCAATAGAAGGCAGGTTTTTTCGGGCTATCCTGGCCCCAATAATTTTTTCAATCAACCTTAACTGCCTGTATTCTTCGGGGACTATGAAGGTAATAGCTTTACCACTCCTACCGGCCCGGCCCGTACGCCCTATCCTGTGGACGTAAACCTCCGGATCCTGCGGAATATCGTAGTTTATAACATGGCTGACATTTTCAATGTCCAGACCCCTGGCCGCCACATCGGTAGCTACCAGGTAATCAACCTGCCCATTTTTAAACTTTCGCATCACCTTATTCCTTTGGGCCTGGGTTAAATCGCCATGCAGCCCTTCTGCCTGGTATCCCCTTGTTTCCAGGCTGGCGACCAACTCATCCACACCTCTTTTGGTTTTACAGAATATAATAGCAAGGGTTACATCGATGGTTTCCAGGACCCGGCACAGGCTTTCCAGCTTGGTCTTTTCTCTGACCTCATAATATACCTGTTCAATGGAAGGAACGGTGAGTTCGTCTTTACTGACAGCGACCAACCTGGGGTTCTTTAAATATTTCCTGGCCAGTTGCTGAATCTCATGCGGCATAGTGGCCGAAAACAGTAAGGTCTGCCTGGTCTCAGGAGTCTCTTTGATTATGGCTTCTATATCATCGATGAAGCCCATATCCAACATTTCATCAGCTTCGTCCAAAACCAGCATCTTTAAGTGCTGCAGCCGCAGCGTTCCCCTGTTTATATGGTCCAACAGGCGTCCCGGCGTTCCAACTACTACCTGCACTCCCCGTTTGAGAGCCCCTATTTGCCGGTCAATGGACTGTCCGCCGTAGACAGCTAAAGTTCTTACATCTTTGAACTTACCCAGTTTCATTATTTCTTCGGCCACCTGGATAGCCAGTTCTCTGGTGGGAGTGACCACCAGCGCCTGGACGGCCCTGTACCTGGGATTTAACTTTTCTAAAATAGGAATGCCGAAAGCTGCCGTCTTACCTGTGCCCGTCTGGGCTTGACCAATTACATCATGGCCGTTCAATAGAACAGGAATAGCCTCTGCCTGAATCGGTGTCGGTTCTTCAAACCCCATTTCTTTAACGGCCTGTAAAATTCTCCTGCTTAAGTTGAGACTCTCGAAAGTCTTCGTTTCCAGCATCAATCTTTTTCTCTCCTCTACCCTATTCTGTTATGATTTTTATTCTTTTTTAACCTGTTGATAAATTTCGGGAAATATCCTGCGCTCCAAACTGTATCCGCTCTGCAGATTGGAAACCTTGATCGTATCTGCGGCAATCAGATGGTAATCCGATAGCTCTTTTTTCAATTGCAGCACCACCAAGGAATATGGAATATCGTTTTTTGACTTAAACCCGCCTATACCTGCGGCACCCGTAGTCCCGGCATCAATAATCACTGATTTGTTTCTGATGTTTATTTTGTAAGCATGGTCATGTCCGTGTAAAATTACCGGGACTTTTCCTGCCATGCGCAGCGCGATTCTATTGTTATGCACGGCAAGTATATCGGGTTTTTCAGGCATTTTAGTTAATGATTTTGTGAACTTTTGGGCTAAAAGGCCGGCTGTTTTGTCATCCGGAGCTGTTATTGACTGTTCATAGGCAGACGGGTCAGGAAAGCCGATGATTTTTAACCCTTTGACGTTGACCGGCTGTCCTTCCAAAACAGTTACGTTGGGAAGGCCTCTCAATTCATTAATAACCTCTCTTGTTTCATGATTCCCCGGTACAAACACGTAAGGTATTCCCATCCGTTTTAGCCGGTCCAGCAGCACAGTTTCTACCGGTGTGCCGAAATCAGAAATATCGCCCGTGTCAATAACCAAATCAACCTTAAAAGTAGTAGCAACCTGTTCAATAAAATCAAAAGCAGCCGGGTTGTTGTGGAGGTCGGAGACATGCAGGACCCGTAGGTCCCCATTGGCTGCCGGTCCCATAGCCTCAAGAGTGTCTACCCGACGGAACATATCGTACAGGTTGTCGGCAACGGTTTGCAACTGTTTGCTCCATAAATCAAATTTGGTAATACCGTTTTGCACCAACCCGATCATCCAGGGAGCTGTTTTTAACATACCTTCATACTCGGGGTTCTCAAAGGCTTGAAAATTGTATGATTTATAGGTAAAGCTCAGGGCCAGGGTCACTATAACCAGCCCTAACAGGGCCCCATACAGATACTCATACCATTTTTTTCTCTGTAGCAGAAGAACCCCCAGCAAACCGCCACACCCACCTAATAAAAGGGATTTGTAAATAAGGGCCTGAAAATTTTTCTCTACATTCCGACGGACTTCATTCAGTAATTCCGTGGTTTTGGGAGTGTCTTCTACCATCTTTTTCAGTTGGTTTAAGTCAATACTCTCCAGGGTAATGACAATGCCCACCGGTGATTTATGGGTGTACGCTTTAATTTTTCCCAGCGGGGGAACCTGGATCTCCGTCACTCCTGGTTTGGTCAGGTCCAGTTTTAACTGAGCCTGTAATGCGGCAATCCGGAACTCAGTATTTCCAAAAGCATAAAGGGCAAAAGCAGCACCGACTATTATTGCGAAAGAAACCAGAAGAAACGCCAGGAACCTTTTCATCGCCAACACCCTCTCTAAGAGTAGTTTTCCAGTATGTACAATCTGAGCATGTTAAGTGCTGCGCGTGCTGAAAGTTCCCGGATGTTTTCCCTGTCTCCGTAAAACAGGTGTTTTTGGGAAAAGGCTCCGTCTTTGTGTGCCAAACCGGTATAAACAAGGCCCACAGGTTTTTCCGGACTCCCACCGCCCGGCCCCGCAATTCCCGTAACTGAAACTGCCACATCTGTATTACCAAGTTTTTTTACACCCCTGGCCATTTCCAGGGCTGTTTCACTGCTAACGGCGCCAAATTGCTTCAGGGTCTCAGGGGACACCCCTAATATTTTTTCTTTGGCCTCGTTGCTGTAAGATACCACACCATACATCAGGTATTCCGAACTTCCCGGCAGGTCCGTCAACTTCTTGGCAATAAGGCCTCCGGTACAAGATTCAGCCAGAGATACAGTCAGGTTATGTTTTACCAGGAGACGCGCCACCGTCATCTCCATGGTATCTTCATCAAAACCAAATACTTTGTTGCCCAAACGCGTGGTTATTTCACAGGTGATTTGCTCCAGCTCATCCCCGTCTGCCGCGTCGTTTTCAGTCAACAGCTTAACCCATACTTCTCCGCGCTGAGCCTGGTAGGCTATTTCCACATTCCCGTTCTTCCGGTGCAGGTCTGCCAGCAAATCCTGTACCGCAGACTCGCCTATCCCCCATAACTTAATGGTTTTTTGCTTTAACCGGTCTGCGCCTGTCAACCCTTTTTTCTGCAAATAGGGTTTTACGTATTGTTCAAACATGGGCTGCAATTCCCAGGGAGGGCCGGGCAAGACTACAAAAATCTTGTCTCTGGCCTCCAGGATAAATCCCGGCGCTGTCCCCACTTCATTCGTCAAAGCCAGAGCGCTCACTGGCAGGAGGGCCTGTTTCCTGTTAGCCTCCGGCATGTCCACACCCCGGGCGGCGAAAAAAGCCCTGATCCTTTCCAGAGATGCTTCGTGCAACTGCATTTCCAGCCCCAGTACAGCGGCCAGGGACTCTTTTGTAATGTCATCTACCGTAGGGCCCAAACCTCCGGTGACAAAAATCAGGTCTGATTCAGCCAAAGCTGATTTAAGTGCATCTTTAAGGTTTTTCTCATAATCTCCAATTGTTGTCTGCCGCCAGGTCCGAATACCCAATAGCATTAACTCCCTGGCCAGATAATGGGCATTAGCGTTCCGGGTACGACCGGTCAACAATTCCGTGCCTGTATTAATGATTTCTGTTTTCATATTTCACCATCTGTGATATTAATAGAATTTCAACCCGTGCGGGAAAATTTAAGCATAACCCTTTTTATTATAGTAGAAAATTCAATAACCCGCAAATTTTATTTAAAAAAAGGGCAACCTAACGCTGCCCTTATATTGACACTGCTGTACTTTCCATTGTAAACATCAGTTTTCTGAATTCTTCTCCGGATAATCGTTCCTTATCCAGGACGATTTCCACCACTTCTTTGATCTTTTCCCGGTAAGAACTGAGAATCTGTTTCACCTTTTGTTCCTGCAAACCAATGATGGAGGAAATTTCATTATGCAGCAAGTCCTTGGGAATACTGTCTTCAGAAACAACGCCCAGTGACGACAGTCCTGAATAGACAATTTTCTTGGCCACATTAACAGCCTGTTGAAAATCGTTGGCCGCGCCGGTACTTCTGCCGCCCAAAACAAGTTCTTCGGCTATAGCGCCGCCCAGCATGATGCTAATCTGTTTTTCCAGGTACTCCTTGGTGTACAAGTAAGCATCATCTTCAGGAGTCTGCCTGATGTAACCAAGGGCATTTCCCCGTGGAGTGATGGTAAGAGTCGATACGGAACCGGGACGCAGAATCTCGCTGACCAGGGCATGGCCCGTTTCATGAACGGCAACCCGGTATAGCTCTTCATTATTCGGCCTCTTGTCCAGTTTCTCACCCATAATTACCTTGTCTATAGCTTCCTTAAAATGTGCCATGCTTATTTTTGATGCACCCTGGCGGAAAGCATAAATAGCTGCTTCATTAGCCAAACTTTCCAGGTGAGCGCCGGAAAAACCAAAGGTTTCCCTGGCCAGTTCATCCAGGTCAACATCGCCGGCTAAGGGTTTGTTACGGGTGTGGATCTGCAGAATCTGCTTTCTTCCTTCGCGACTTGGCAGGTCTACCTTCACATGCCGGTCAAACCTACCGGGTCTTAAAAGGGCTGGATCCAGCATGTCTATCCTGTTGGTGGCAGCAACCAGTAGAATTCGCACGGAATCATCGGTTTTCATGCCATCCATTTCCACCAAAAGCTGGTTAAGGGTTTGGTCATACTCCATGTGGCTGGTTGTCTGGCCTCTTTTGCCGCCAAGGACATCTATTTCGTCAATGAAAATAATGGCATTGGACTTGTTATTTTTGTTCGCCTTCTCTCTTGCTGCGGCAAATAATCTCCTGACCCGCTGCGCTCCGACACCGGCATACATCTCGATAAATTCCGACCCGCTGGTAGCAAGGAACTCAGCGTCGGTATATGTGGCCGCTGCCTTTGCCATCATGGTTTTTCCCGTACCCGGCGGCCCGGTCAGAAGAATACCTTTGAGAGGCCTTATTCCCAGTTCTTTGATCTTCTCGTAACTCTTGATAAAATCCAAGGCTTCTTTTAACTCATTGATGGCAGTCTCCTGCCCCCCAATATCATCAAAGGTAATTCTGTCGCTGTTAACTGAAGTTCCACCGTTATGAAGAGCCAAAGGTTTCACCAACCCTCTGGCCCCGACTAAAAAGTACATGGCTCCGGCGAACATAATCAAAAATATAAAAGGTACTATATCATATCCCTGTATGCCCAGAAATATAAGAACAGCGATGACAGCTCCTATACTAATTTCTTTGAGCATTATTATCACTTCCCATCGTATCGGCAACATCTCCGCTCATCTGATAATTCCTGCGCGAAATAATCTCATAAAGGTAGTTATCGCCTTTATACAAAGATACATAGATATTTTCCCCGTCAATATAAACTTTGGCTTTCGCCCCTTTGGCCGCGGCATACCTGGCTACCTCGGCAGGGATACTGGTATAGTTGCCCTTGGCCAAAGCCTCATAAACCACAAACTGGCTGTCTCTGTAAGCTTCTTCTAATTCCGGAGAGCGCTTGTCCAAAATCTTGATTTGAAACTTTTTATCTCCCAGCACCTTTTCTGTGTCACTTTTAATATCCTGATAAGCGCTGTACAGGTTGTCGGTTTTCTTCAAAGTCAGGGTAATGGTGGTAGTATCTCCCTCTTTATCAATGCTCGGTTTGAGCACCAGCTTGGTCTCGGAATACATTTTAAAAAGAGGTTTTTCAATATTAAACCTTTCATTGACATATTTAATGCCAAAAAGGAGGGCTAGTGTGACAATTATGGCTGTTGCTATGACTATTACTCTGAATCCTTTTATCTGCACTTTTTCCTCCTCCTTTCTTTCTGCTAGGGTCATTATAACATAGTCTTTTATACCTTTCCTTATGTAATGATTGGTATAAAAAAAGTGGCTTCCGCCACTGAAAAAGTCATTTCTGTGATGTTTTCAACAAATGACGGGCTCTTCTGAAGTAGTCAAGGCCCGACCAGACGGTAAAGAATACAGCTACCCCCATAGCCAACCGGCCGATGGAAACATTAAGTTTTAATAAGTTGAAGGGAAAATCGTGGATAAATAAAAAGACGATGGCGATAATCTGCGAAACGGTCTTTATCTTACCCAGCCAACTTGCCGATATAACCACTCCATCGGCGGCTACTACCGCCCGTAGGCCGGTTACGGCGAATTCACGGGCAATAATGATAAAAGCCACCCAAGCAGATATCATGCGCAATTCAACCAGGGAAATCAGGGCGGCAGACACCATGAGCTTATCGGCAAGAGGATCCATGAACTTACCCAGCCGGGTAACCTGATTTCTCTTACGGGCTATATACCCATCGAGCCCGTCGGTACTGGCTGCCAAAATAAAAACTCCCGCAGCTATATACTGCCCGTATTTTACTTTAATTGACAATATCAAAAGGAAAACGGGTACCAAAATAATTCTCGCCAATGTCAGGCGGTTGGCCAGGTTCATCTCATACCTCTCCTATCAAATCATATTCACTGGCATCTGTTATCTTGACCTGCACAATATCACCCGGGTTCAGAGCGGGGCCGGAAAAATAGACCAAACCGTCAATTTCCGGAGCATCGGCATCACTTCTGCCCACATATATTTCTGGATTATCTGCAGAAATTCCTTCTACCATGACTAAAATAGTCGAACCAATCTTTTGCCGGTTTTTTTGCAGAGAAATCTTCTGCTGTTCCCGCATAATAATATCCCGGCGTTTAATTTTTACCTCTTCCGGCACCTGGTTTGCCAGCATCCCCGCTGGAGTGCTTTCTTCCCTCGAATATGTAAATACGCCGAGGCGATCGAACTTGGCCTCCCGCACAAACTCAAGCAGGTTTTGGAACTGGGCTTCTGTTTCACCGGGAAAACCGACTATCAGTGTAGTACGCAGAGTAATACCGGGAACTTCTTTTCTTAGACGGTTAATTAGTTTCATTATCTCTTCCCGGTCGCCCTGCCTATTCATGGCCTTAATTATGTCTTTATCGACATGCTGTATGGGCATATCCAAGTACTTGCAAACCTTGGGTTCACCCCTTATAATTTGAATCAAGTCATCAGTGATCCTGGTTGGATAAGCGTACAGTATCCGGATCCAATGAACCGGTAGACTGGCAATTTCCTGTATTAATTCGGTCAGGGCATATCTGCCATATATGTCGGTTCCATACCTGGTAGTATCCTGAGCAATCAGAATAACTTCTTTTACCCCGCGTCGGACTAAATCATTTACTTCCTGCAGAATGGACTCTTTGGGACGGCTGCGGTATCCGCCGCGAATACCGGGTATGGCACAATAAGAACACCTATTGTCACACCCTTCGGCAATCTTTACATAAGCCGTATAAGGTGGCGTTGACTGCCATCTGGGCAGCGTATGATCATATATGAATTCCCGGTCAGTAACCAGTTCCGGGCGCATGCCTGCCGCAGCATCCCTGACCACCTGCACAATTTTATCAATTTCTCCGGTGCCGATTATACCATCTATTTCCGGCATTTCTTTCAGCAGTTCGTCTTTATAACGTTGGGCCAGACAACCGGCAACAATGAGGGCTTTACAGTTACCTTCCTCTTTATACCGGGCTAATTCCAAAACCGCATTAATGGATTCCTCTTTTGCCTCATCGATAAAGCCGCAGGTGTTTACTATAAGAATATCGGCAGATTTTTCTTCCTCGACTATTTTGAACCCTGCTTCTGCCAGGAGACCCATCATTACTTCGGTATCTACCAAATTTTTGTTGCACCCTAAACTGGTAAATCCCACCTTCAGCAATTCTATTCCTCCCATACTAACTTCTACTGTAAAACTCTAAATTTTAGTATAATTTATGCTTACAACAGTGTCAAAACAAATAAACGGCAGATAACCGTTTATTTTCTGCCTTTTCCCCTGCCGGTAGCCCTTTCCCGGTGTCCGTTCCGCTTACCCTCCGTCCTTTTGCCGACGCCGCTAAAGGCCTTTTTGCCTTCCCGTCCCTTGCCTTTTCTTTTTTGAATGGCTTTCTCCTTTGCCGTATCTTTGGCCGGCCTCACCAAAGCCTTTGGCCCGTATCCGATCAGGTCTTCCCGGCCTGCTCTCCGTAAGGCTTCCCGGACCAAAGGGTGGTTTTTCGGGTCTCTGTATTGCAGCAAAGCCCGCTGCATCCTTCGTTCCTTTTCACTCTTCGGGACATAGACTTTTTTGCCTGTCAGCGGGTCAATTCCCGTATAATACATGCAGGTTGCCAGGCTTCCCGGGGTAGGCGTAAAATCCTGGACTTGTTCCGGATTATACCCCAGGTCGCGCACATACTCAGCCAGTTCCACTGCATCTTTTAAGGTTGTTCCCGGGTGGCCGGCGATAAAATAAGGAACCAGGTATTGTTCTTTACCGATAGACTTGTTCACACCATAAAAAAGTTGCCTGAAAGCAGTAAAAACCTGTTTCGGCGGTTTCCGCATGGCCTGTAACGTTCCGGCAGCAACATGCTCGGGCGCAACCTTCAGCAAGCCGCTGACATGGTGTTCACATAGCTCTTTTAGGATTTCCTTTCGTTTCCTGTCAGCCATCAGATAATCAAACCTGACTCCCGACCGGACAAAAACCTTTTTAACACCGGGTATGCTTCTGGCTTTCCTGAGCAGGTCAATATATTCTGCATGGTCAACCTGCAGATTATTACACTTTTCAGGATACAGGCAGAGTCGTTCGGTACACCTTTTGCCCCGGCAGGCAGGGTTGCGGAAATTGGCCGTCGGCCCGCCAATGTCGTGAATTATACCTTTAAAATTTTCGCTTTTGGTCATTTGCCTTATTTCCGTCAGAATGGATTCTGCGGACCTTTTTTGAATAAGGCGGCCCTGGTGGAAATTGAGGGCACAAAAGGCACAACCGCCAAAACAACCGCGGTGGCTGGTGATACTGAATTCCACCTCTTGCAGGGCCGGCACTCCACCCTGCTTCGCATATTTTGGATGAGCTGCACGCATAAAGGGCAGGCTGTATAGCTCATCCATTTCCTTTTCCGAAAGAGGTCTGGCGGGCGGGTTCTGTACCACGTAACCTCCGTCATGTTCCTGTACCAGAGCCTGCCCTGTGTAGGGATTCTGGTTAAGATACTGAATTCTGAAAGCCTCAGCGTATTTTAACTTATTTTCAGCCATTTCTTGAAAAGACGGCAGTGTTTTATATGAAAAGAGCATGTTTTTTTCTCCGCTCAAATCCCTGGTCACAAAAGCAGTACCTCTGATATCATTAAGTTCCTCTATGGCCTCACCTTTTTTCAGGCGTTCGGCAATTTCCAGAATCTGTTGTTCACCCATTCCGTAAACCAGCAGCGGGGCCCGGGCATCAATAAGTATGGAGCGGCGCACCTTGTCATCCCAGTAATCGTAATGAGCAAGCCGCCGCAAGCTGGCTTCTATACCCCCAAGGACAACGGGGACATCGGGAAATGCCTCTCGCACACGATTGGCATATACTATACAGGCCCGGTCCGGTCTGAGTCCCGCTTTGCCGCCCGGTGAGTAATCGTCTTCTGTCCTCTTGTGTTTACCTGCCGTATAATTAGCTACCATGGAATCAAGGTTTCCGGCTGTTATTAAAAAAGCATACCGGGGCCTGCCCAGCGCCGCAAAGTCCATGGTGTTTTTCCAGTCGGGCTGGGCAACTATGCCGACCCTATACCCTCTGCTTTCCAGTAGTCTGCCTATTAAAGCCGCCCCAAAACTGGGGTGGTCCACATAGGCATCGCCCGTAACAATGATATAGTCAAGATAATACCACCCTCGCGCTTCCATATCTTCTTTTGACACAGGCAAAAAGTCCTTCAAATAAATACCCCCACATTATAGTTAGCTTCTTAATTATAACACGGTGAACGGGCTTTAGCCTAATTATTCCGAACATCAAGCTGTATTTCCCGCAATTTCGCATGTAAAAACACCGGCGAAGCGCTGGCCTTACCGGTGCTTACAAGATAATCCCATCGGCCTGAATTTTTTTTCTGAATGATTCATCAATATCCTGAAGTAAAACCAGATCCACATTAAAAGGTGAAACTATATCCCAAACTTCTCCGAGTACCTTGAAGTAGTTTTTTGTATCGCTAAAACCTTCAACCGCAAGGTCAATATCTGACCTTTCCCAGAAACCACCCCAGGCCAAAGAACCAAACAAAAATACCTTTACCCCGTATTTTTCTTTGAGAAATCCCGCAGCTTTCTTTGTTTTATCCAGGGCGTCCAACTTTCTTTTTTCCAAGGCCTCTCTTCTGGCCTCTTCCCGCCGGCGCCAGCCGGTAACATATTTTTTTCTTTCCTCAGGGGTTAAAAGCATAGCAGTACCTCCAGCAAACAACTTACTATATAATACCAATCATTACAACACCAGGCAACATATCCACAAATTAACCGGATAAAGCAATTTCCTCAATTATTTTAATAAAAAGGTTAATTTCTGTTTTAATATTGTGGACAGTACCGGGTAGACCCCTGATTAAATGTTCCATTCTTTCCCATTCAAGTTGAAAACCATAAATATTGCGCACTCTGTACCTGAAGACAAGATAACCTGTTAAAACATGCATAAGTTTTTCACTTATGACAGGGGGCCGTTTATCATCCAGAGACAAAGCCATCTGCTCAAGCAGCGCCTTATGCCAGTTTTCACCTTCCGGCACATATTGATCAATGTTTTTGGCAACCGTTTGAAATATTTTTTCTGTACAGGTATAAAAATCGTGCAGCAATGAGGCGAATGCCCTTTTTCTCTCAAAATCATCTTCCGCTGGCCCACGTTCTATCATTGCTACGAGTTCTTTTTCAAGCTCCTCCAAATTTACTAATTCCTTTTTAATTCTGGCTACAGCCACTGATAAGGTCCCGGTCATAAAAATACCCCCTCTCATTAGCCTTCCGGAACAAACCTTTAATGAAATTATATCAAATATCACAGCGCCGGGCAAAAATAAAAATTGTCGGATACTGGCATGGTTGTTTTATCATTGCCGGAGACCGATTGGGATTAACTGGCCATTGGCTTCTGGCCACCATTTCTGTTTGCTCTCGACTGGCCATTGTTGTATAATAATAGAAAAATACGCATGGGAGGTATGGAAATTGGCCAAGGACAACAGTTTTGATATCGTTTCCGTGGTGGATAAGCAGGAAATAGATAACGCCGTCAACCAGGCCATGAGAGAGATTGAAAACCGTTTCGACTTTAAGGGCAGTAAAAGTGAAGTCAGGCATGACGGCAATACCATCACCCTGATTTCCGACGATGAATTTAAGTTAAAAAACGTGGTTGACATATTGGAATCGAAAATGGTAAAAAGGAACGTAGATTTAAAGGCTCTGAAGTACGGCAGGATTGAACCGGCAGCCGGTGATACCGTCAGGCAGGTGGTCACTATCCAACAGGGTATTGACAAAGAAACAGCTAAGGAAATCGTTAAGTTCATTAAAAACACCAAGCTCAAGGTACAGGCCCAAATCCAGGAAGACCAGGTCCGGGTTTCCGGCAAGAGCCGCGACGATCTACAGGCTGTTATCAAGGCCGTACGGGAACACGACTTTGGCATTCCCCTGCAGTTTACAAATTATAGGTAAAAAACCTCTCCCTGCCGGAGAGGTTTTTATCTCTTTAAGACCTGTTCCTTAAAACTCACCTCATAAACCTTCCACCTATCCCGCTTTATCAGCTTATAAGTGGTATTGTACTTTATAAGGAAGGGTCCTTCAATCTTGGCCCCCGTTTCTGGGTGAAGATATTCATACGTCCATATCTCTTCTGTCTTCACCTGAGCAGTGGGTTCTTTGGCACGCTGCTTTTTTGCGGTTGCAGCCTGTTTGGCCTGTTTATTCCCTTTATTTGGCGATTCGTCAGCCACAGCCTTTCCTTGGTCGTTGTCCACCTGTGCGGAAATAAACTTTATGCTATCCAGTTCTGCCGATAAAACCTTTTTTTCTTCGTTCATATAAGTTAGGAAAAGTTCCATCCGGCGAACTTCATTCTCCAATGCTACATTGTTGAGTAAGCTAACATCTCCCGTACGCAATACAACCTTAAGAGTGCGGTTATAGTTATTTACGGCATCCTGCAGAGCCTTCTCTTCCGTTTTGCCGGTGCAGCCACCTGTCAGGAATGTCATTATGAAAATATTCAATATAATTATTACCCTTCTTACCAACATTCTTACCACCAAGTCATTATTATTTTGGAAAAACTACAGCTCTAGGTGTTCATGAACCGTATCATAGATTAAAGGCATGCCGAAATACGAAAAGAGAACTATAAAGACAGCAATGATAGATAACCAGGCGCCTCGTTTTCCCCGCCACCCCATAGTTACCCGGAGATGCAATAAGGTGCCGTAAACAAACCAACTAACCAATGACCATGTTTCTACAGGGTCCCAACCCCAGTAGCGACCCCAGGCCTTATAGGCCCACACAGCTCCCGCACCAATCATGATGCTCATACAGATGAATGCAAAGACAGCAAACCGGTAAGTATAAAAATCACAAAAATCCAGAGAAGGTACCCACCCGGGCACATCTTCGCCTGAATCAGTGTTGGATTTACCGGCCCGCCACAGGTACAACCCTCCAAAAAAAGCCGAAATCAATCCCGAACCGTAAGCTAGCTTGGCAAAGGCCACATGTACCCCCAACCAGTAAGTCAAAAAGGTAGACGGGATTTCAGTAGTTTCTTTTGACCCTGTTAAAGCAATCCCTATCATAAAAAAGGCCACTGGAAACAAAACTGTTCCCGTTACCTTCAATTCCCTTTTTATCAAAAACAATACCAGGTACAGTAATATAAACGCCCAAGCATAGCTGTTAAAAACTTCGTACTTCCCCCAGTAAGGAAAGTGCCCAGTTTGCATCCAACGCAATATTATCCCGGCTGTATGAGGCAAAAAACCAATTACGGCCAGATAAGGAGAAAAATTGGTAAGATTTGGTTTTCTAAAAATTATTGCGATAAGGTTGAGACAAGTAGCTGCAACATAAACGGTAACTGCCGCCCAGAATAAAATTACCTGAACTTTTATTGCATCCAAGGTTATATCATCTCCCTTTAAATCTAAATTCTCCGGACAATGTTTGGGAAATACTGGCTACTTCCCGTTTGACAACTTCTTTGCCTGTCCAGGCCAGATAATCTACCCGGTATCCCCTTTCAGTATTTTTTATAAAAATTACCACAGGAGGAAACAGGTAGTATATGATTAGGCCCAGTAAAAACAAAAGGAATCCTCCTGCCAATATATAAGCCCCTGTCATCCACTGCACCCGTACCATTAGATAAGGTATGGTTCCAACGAACCGGAACTTATGCCCGTTTTGCATGGTTACTTCCTGTCTGGCTTTTACCAGCCCGTTATATACTACCTTATTTTCATACCGGGCTACCAGGTGAAGAGCCGGGTTTTTCTCTTGATAGGTGGCAGTAAAATACCTTCCCTCCTTTTTCCTCACATCGGGGTAATAATTAAAGGTCAACCGGTACGGCGTCCCCTTTTGAACAAAGTTTTTGAATGAATACTCCGTACTTGTCCCGTGGTCTAAAGTGTTCAATCCCTGTAGATGGTCAATAATAACTTTATTCTTTTGGTCTCTAATCCTGAATTTAACATAATATCCGTAGGTATCTCGAACCAAAGACAGCAGTCCCATATTCATTTGAGAATCCCTATCAAGAATACCCTCGCTTATCACCTGTCCGTCTTTAATTATACTAACCTTACCTGAAGCGCTTACCCCATCCTTTTCATATTTCATTTCAACTTTATCCAGTAATAGCTGAAAACGGTTATATTTGCTAGGATGCAAAGGTCTCTCATCAATAATGGCGTAATTATGGCGCCGGTCATCAATAATTTTGCCGGGCGGCAAAATCAGGTAGCCCGTAAAACCGGCAAAAATATCTACCATAATACCAAACATCGAAATTACTATACCCAAATGAAATAAAGGGGCGCCCCAGAACCCAATCCTGTTTTTTTGTCCCGCCAGGGTTTCATCTGATAATTGCCAAATTCGGTACTTGTATTTTTTTGCCAAATTAAATATGCCCGGTAAATTTTGCACCTGTTGTGAAATGCCTGCGCTAAAAATTTTCCGGTATTTATGCCACCTCTTTTTGCTGATGATAAATTGCCTTGCCGTACATAACATTGTAACTGCCAACAAAAAAATGTTTAATACCAGGAACCATGTACTGGAAAAGACCTGACCGGAATTCATACGAGGGGCTTGAACCCTGACAAGAGAAGAGTCCAGGATAGTTCCGACAGATATGGCAACTGTCAATATCACAAAGATAATTATAGTTAAAAAAGGAGATAAAAGACTTTGATACAGTTTCTTAATCACTTAACCCCTCCCCCCGCCTTAATAAACATGAAATAAAATTAAATAAAATTTCAGGACCCTTTAACCCTATAACGGGTTAAAGGGTCCAACTTATCGATGGTCAGAACACTGACTAACAGTGGAACTGCAACTGCTTTTGCTGTTATATTGAGGGTGTGCGTAAGTCCCACTGTTTAAATAAGATTCCGGGTCCACATCCGGGCCGCCGCCGTCATTAACCGCTATAAAATGCGCTCTGTTAGAACCGTGGAACCTGGTACCATGGCACCTTTTGCAGGATACCTGCATATGATCGGATTTGTTGTTCATGTGTTGGGTCTTATAGTAGTTTTCCTCGTGGCACCTGAAGCAAATAAAATCCGAGGGAAGTCCAGTTCTCGTATTAATAGAAGTATCATAACTTCCTTTGAGAATATTTGGATAAGGAGATCCATGCGGACCTTTTGCTCCGGTGGGACTGCCATGACAATCTGTGCATTTCATTTTACTGGTAGCAGTCCATCCGTTAATTAAGTGAGCGTTAACCCGAGTAGTGTCAAGGTTTGGGTTGTTAGACAACTCCACGTAATGGTAGGAGTAAGTCCCCGTAGTTCTGTAAAATTCGGCAGCAATATCCCTTTTTCCTGCTGCACTGAGATTATTCCAGTAACTGGAATGGCATTTGTAGCAGATTTCCCATTCCTCGGTAGCTTTTTGTTTCCATACCAGGCTACCGCCAGACCTGGTCACCCCGGAAACATTATTTAGGGCTCCTGCTAAATTACCGGTTGGCGTATTTTTTACTGAATGCGGGTCATGGCAGTCGTAACATTCGGCATGGCGATCAGCTATAGAAATGCTGCTATAGTTTTCCGTATTACTGTGTTTTCCGGTCATCGCCAGGGTGGGGTGACTGTTTGACTGGCTGAAACCGTTTGTCCACACATCAGGGCCGGCAGGTGTGGCTCCTCCGCCATGGCACCGTAAACATACTCCACTGGTACTGCCGGGGGTACTGTTGGGGTCTTCCGGATACTTAAGCATCCACGAATTGTCTGAACCATGCGGGTCATGACAGTTTGTACATTGTACCCCGGCATTATAGTGACCGTTGGCAGTAAAGCCAGACTTGTTCCAGGAGCCGTTGGGACCGCTATAATCAGCCGTGGTCTGGTTTGAAAAAGCCGGGAAATAGACGGAATAGGGAACCACCGTTGTATCGTTGACCATTTTCGCAGGCGGCGCATCCCCGTCATGGCACTGTATACAGAACTTGCTCTTTTCCGGTGTCACGCTCCAGTTCCAGTTATCATTAGTATCGTAAGGGTTCGATACAATATTTGTTTTGGTAATATAATGGGGGTTATGGCAGTTTACACACTCCACGCGTGTATCATTTACTCCGTTGCTTTCCACTTTATGATGAGAGCTTTTTTGGAACAAGCTTTTAATATTTACAGTCAGTCCGTAAGTGCCCGAATTAGCGGTATCCCCATGGCAGTGGTAGCAGTTTTCTTCCTCCTTGGCCTTGGTCAGCCGGACATAGGGGCTGGCATGGTTGTTATGGCACATGACGCATTTTATCTTACTGCCCGACTCAGGCAGCGGAAAGTTGCTGCCGTTATGTACAGAGTTCTCAAAAGGTGCATGGGACCCGCCAATGGCATAAATGACCTTGCTGACCTCCACATCGCCGTGGCAGGCGTAACAGAACTGGTTGCCCGAAGAGGCGTAGCCAATAAGATTGCCGTTGGCATCATATTGTGCCGCTGCTAACAGGGACGGTGTCCCGGAGTCGCTTAAATGGGGGTTATGGCAACTGGCACACTCTTTCTGCGTATGGCTCATGGGCAGCGGATGCCGTGACTTGTCCGGGTTATTCGGGTCCACATTGTATTCGTTCTGAATGTCATATTTGCTGCCCGTGCCATTATGGCAAGAGAAACAAACCTTCTGCTCCTGGGTGTCATTGAACAGCATGGATTTTTTTCCCCGGTGCGTGGTATGGCATTTGCTGCACATATTGGTCAGTTTCGGGTAAGAGCCATGGGGGTTGACCCGGAACTGAGCAACCGTGGGAACTTTGATAGATTCGGAAGGCAGTGACTCATTACCTGCCAGGTCAGTGGCTGTAGCCCTGTACCAGTATTCAGTACTGGCATTTAAACCCGTATCGGTATAATGCGTTACGGCTCCGGATATGGTTGCCACTTTTGTAAAGTTGGTACCATCGATACTGCGGTAAATATTATACGAAGAAATACCGGTGTTATCGACTGCCGCACTCCATGCGAGGTCCACTGTTGTATCAGTACGCCCAGTAGCCCGTAAGTTATATACAGTAGCCGGCACAGTGGTGTCATTAACATTGGAAGTGGTAAAAGTATATTCACCGGAATTCACTACATGCCCTGCCGTATCATTTACTGTTACCCTGAAGTAATAGGTTGTGTTCGGTGTTAAACCGGATAAAAAGACCTGGTTATCATTATTATCATCCTGTACTGTATTTGAATAAGCTCCCGGTGATTTGCCATATGATACCTGTCCATTGGTACTTTTATTGACGCTCCACGCTATATCGGCAGAAATATTACTTACACTTATCACATGTACATTGGAAATAACAGGGGGCGTATTATCAACAATTACCTCCACATAGGCCTCCATGGAAGCTGTGCTTCCTGTCAAGTCGGGGTCTACAGTTACCAGTTTTAACACATAGGAACCGTTGGCCAGCGAATTTGTGTCCCAGGAATAAAGCGTCCCATTAGTAACAGGCGTAGTGGAATTATGCAGCAGGTTCCAGGTTGTCACAGAATTTCTGCTGGTTCCTGCCCCATAATATACAGACCATTGCACACGCCCGCCAGGCCTGTCTGTTCTGGCGGTACCGGTAATGTCAAATATCCCGCCTACACGCGGTATAACCTCTCCCACAATGGCCGGTGAAGTTATGGTCGCTATGGCACCCAATTGTTCGGTGGTAAAGTTCTGGGTGGGAGTGGTGACAGTGTTTTCGGTAGCATCGGTAGATTTAATGTAAAAATCATACTGAGTGGCACTGTTCAGACCCGTTAACTGAACGGAATGGTTCAATACGTAAGCGCTGTTGGTAATAGTGCTCCATGTGCCGCTGGAAAACGGTTTATAGACGACTTCTGAAGTCGAGGATTCGTCAGTTGTCCATGTCACCGTAGCGGTGGTGCTGCCAACAGAAACGGAAGGACCGGAAGTTACAGTCGGAGCTGTATTGTCTACCGTTACATTTACCGTTGTTTCTGTACCTGTAGTTACCCTAAGCCTTAAAGTATAGGCTCCGTCAGTAACACCGGTCGTGTTCCACGTACCCACGCTGCCGTGATTGACAGCAGCCGCGCCATAATTAATCTGGGTCCACGGCCCGGCGCTGTTGTATCCTGGCGAATACTCCAGGTAATATTCACCGGAAGTTACACCTATAACATTGTAACTCCCGTGTATTGTTGCATTGTTGGAAGGAGAGATAATCTGCGCTGTGCCGGCGCTGGTAATTAACGTATTGCCGGAACTCTGGGGAAACGTACCGTAAGTTTTAGCCAGTATATCCTGCGCGTATAAGATAATTGCATTACTGTCAGCCAGGCTTGCTCCGACAGTAGTACCCACGTTGCCACTGTTTAATTGATAAGCCACGATCAGGTTTTTACTTGTGCCGTCAGCAACAGCAAGAGGAGAGGAAAAATTCACAGTAGCACTTTCGCCGGTCCAGGTTGTTGTCTCACCTAGTTTTTGTTCCCCTGTATCTATTACCCCGTTATTATTGGCATCATCATAAACCATGACCTTGGCAATAGCGCTGGCCGCCACAGCCGAACCCGTTTCATTGATAGTTAAACCACTGATTCCCGGATCTCCCCAGGCGGCGGTAAGGGTTACCTTCAGCATCTCCTGGGTAGCTCCCGGCATTACGTCCGCCGGGGCCAAATTTGTACTGGTCACAGTCACCTTTCTTTCCCCGACCCATTTCACGGCATTTAACAATAACATCTCACGCCATGTTTGGTCATTAATCCGGTTGTTATTGTTGGCATACCAGGCAAAAGGCATAAAAACCCGGCGGTTTCCCTTTCCATCGTCATAAGTATTAATAGCGCCGTAAGTATTACCGCCTATAATACTGTTGGTGATTATTTTGGCCCCGGTAGTGGCCACCAGGGAATCCTGCCAGTTGGTCTGATAACTGGTTGTTGCTGAGGAGGCCAACCCTTGGTTGACCGGATGGTTGGTATCCAAAACCCGCAGCTCTGTGATCCTGCCCCGGTCGCCGCGGGAACTGGATGTGTTGATTTCGAGAATATCCCTTTGGTCTGTTGATGTACCGGACCGACCCATATCATATAGTATGTCTTCACCCTCAATAATCAGGTTCGCTTTGCTTGTACCGGGTACCGTATTGGTCAGGTTCAGATATTCCTTTAAAAATGCTATATCGTTTCCATCCAGACCGGGAGCGTTGTTCGACGTGGACCTGTAACCGACACCCTGAGTAAAAATTACCAGGTCATAATTATCAGCAATAGTGACAAAGTTTGCGTTTACTGCCCCGTTCAGTTTTTCACTGTGTACATCAACAACAAAACCCTGTCCCTGCAAAAAGCTTTGCATGTTCGTTGCCGACGTCCCTTTGGTGTAACTGCTCGGTAAATAGGTATCATCATTGGAAATAATCAGTATTTTGGAAGCAGTCACACCGGCCCTCACTTCCTGGCTTTCGCCATAGAAAAAGGAGAAAACTACCCCAAAAACAGCCAAAATAACAGCTAGAACAATCACTGTAGCTTTAATGCCATATCTGATTCTCTTTTTTCCGACCCGATTTGGGGTAATTGTTACCATGGCCATAGCAGCTTCCTCCTTTACTATGAATTCAGCAAGTAAATATCAGAGTTTTCCCTATTGGTAATATAAAGAAACTTATCCGGCCCCAGGAAAAGACCATGAGGATAGGACAAGCCTATTTTCCCTGATTTATCCAAAATCTTCCCCTGCTCGCTCAAAATAACCACATTATCGGACAGGGTATCAGCTATGTAAATCGCTTTTTTTTCGGGGTCATAAGCTAAGCCCCTGGGCGCGACGAACAACTCTTTCGCAATCTTGTCCAGTTGCAGGTAATCAAGAAACTTACCTTCAAAATTAAAATACAGCAATCGTAAATTATTAGAATCCAAGGCTATAATGCGCCGGTTTTCTTCATCCACTGCCAGGCCGTTAACATAGCTCAGCTCTCCGGGAAAATAGCCGGGTCTGCCAAAAATCAGCTTTAAATTCCCTTCCTGGTCGAAAACAGCGATTTGCTGTCTCTTGGCATCACTGGCATAAAGGTTGCCCTGCGAATCAACGGTCAAGGCCAGCGTTCTGATATCGGGCAGGTTCAATCTGTCTTTTTGGTGCGGCAGAGAATCTTTCAACTCGCCGGATTTGTCGTATACCTGTATTTCACCGGTCCCGTAACTTCCCACATAAAGCCTGTTTTTATATAAAGCCACAGAAGTCGGGGTTTTCATTTTCCCGTCAGGGCCACCGATTATCTTTTTGAACCAGCTCCCCAACTTATATACAACAACCCGGTTGTTGCCGCTATCGGCGACAAATATCCTGCCCTCCTTGTCTACCGTTATCCCCATCGGCCGGTTCAGGCGATATTTGCCCGAGGTGCTTACCACCTTGGCCGTGGATAGCCGCGCTCCCCTGGCGATATGGCTGGAATAAGCCCAGTAAGCAATAGTAAAAAGAAATGACAGCAACATGACAGTCAGGATAAACAGGAAATTTCTTGTCATATATGCCTTATTTTTTATGGCAATCCTCACAGACTCCATTGTAATCCAGCCTCCTTAACCGGGTAGGTCCGTCTGCTACAGCCGTTGTTCCATGGGAGTAATGACAGGTAAGGCAGTTTATTTTTGCATTGGAGGTAGTAGGCGGATGTACGGCCACATCGGGTGTATAACTGCCATCATCAACGAAACTGGTGGGGGCATCCCCTACTTCGGCCAGGAAGCTAAACTTGCTGACATCAGCTTTTTTCACATCTAATGGCCCAACATACCGGTATATTCTGTATTTGTATGCATTGGTAATAGGCTCCCAGAAAATCTTGATTTTTTGCCCGGCTGCACCGTTTGTTACTTGTAATATGCTGCCGTAAACCGATTCCCCGACTGCATTCCTGGCTGTCACAATATAATTATAGGTAGCCGGTCCCAGGGACCCGCCGTCTAAAATTTCATAATTGGTCAAATTCGCTCCTGTAGGCGCGCCTTCGGTAGGCAACGTGGTATAAAGCCCCGGCGCCGGGTAACTGACCACAAAATCCCCTCCCGGCGACCCGCCTGTCATACCTACGCCTACCCTGTGGCGCCAGTTGATTACCTTGTCGGCTGTATTTTCTGAGTTGTAGACAAGGTAATCAAAGTGACAGGCGCCGCAAAAATCGTTAAAGCCATACACGTAAGTGGCCACTTCCCGACCGGAAGTTGTTTTGACGGCATAAGCCGGACCGTAAACAACACCGGTAACGGTAACCTGCCGGCCGTTCACGGTCGTCCGTAAGTTGCGGTAATTAGATGTACCGTGCGGTTCATGGCAGTTGTTGCAGTCAACGGTCATCGGGTCAGCCGAACCGCCGAATACGGAGTTGGCCAAATCGGTAAAGTGGGTAGATGTGCTGCCCATAGCCAGGTCATACCCGCCCGATAACAAAGGAGTTGGTACATCCCCGTTAAAATAGATGCCTGCTTTAACATCGTAACTGCTACCCGTACCATCGTGGCATAAAAGGCACAAATCAATAATCTTCGGCGCCCGGATAATATTTACGCCTGTCGCTGAATGGGCCGAATGACAATAACCGCACAATGTTGTATTTGTTGTAAAATTAGCATGCGGGTTAATTAAAGTGCCAAATGTCCATTCCTTATCAAAACCAAGATACAGACCGGCGGCATTTTTAACTCCGTCAGGCGCAGTTCCGTCAAGAATTGCCTTGAATGAACCGGCTGCCGGAAGTACGGAATCAAAAGTAAACCTAATCTGCCCGTTAATGGCATCATAAGAAACTGTGCCCGGAACGGGCAGGTTATTTTGATCGACAATCCTTAAAACTGCCGAATTGACTGAAGCCGGGTCCAGGGGATCATCAAAAGTTACTTTAACAATTATGTTCCGCGGCACCAAATCCTGGCCTTCCGCCGGATATACACTTGTTATCTGCGGCGGTGTGCTATCCGATGGGGTACCGCTAACTGCTGCCGATAAAACAGACTCCGCCCCATACCGGTCCACGGCAGCTACCTTATAATAATAGGTGTTTCCATCCTTTAAACCTATATGGGTGTATGTAGTATCAGTAATCGGAGTAGCATTAACTTTTCCGTAAGGCCCGGCCGGATCGCCGGCAACATAAAGGTTATATCCCGCTAAATCCGGAGTATTGCCGTTGAAAGGATCAAGCGGTTCGTCCGTAACAGCGCTCCAGGAAACTATCAGGGTCCGGCCAACGGCAGGATCTGTTACATTTAAACCCGCCGGAGTAGCCGGCGGTCTGTTCGGTATACCGACTACAGCCGTGGAACTGGCTTTATCAGATTCGTTGCTGCTGGTATCATAAGCAGTAACTTTATAATAATAACGGGTAAACTCCGTAAGCCCACTATCGGTAATATTTGTAGTCCCGGCAGGTACGCTCCCCACCAGGGTATTGAAACTTCCTGTAGGGGAAGTGTCTCTATAAATTTTATAGCCGGACAGGTCTGGTTCAGTATTGGGGCTCCAACTGATTTTTAGACCGGTTCCCGTTCCCAGATTGGTAGTATAGACTCCCTGGGGTACGGAAGGAGGAGTAATATCGTTGATAAGGGTGGCATTGGATTCAAAGGTACCTATTGTCTTGATCAAAGATCCTTCCTGGTTTGTAAATGTATTGGTAAGTACCTTTAACCGCAGACTCTTGGTCTGTTCGGCCCCAGCAGCAACATCATAGGTTATGATTATAGATTTCCCTGTTGAATCCACGGTAAAATTAAGGCCGCTGAAGGTAGCAGTACCACCGGAAAAATTGGCCGTTGCCAAAGGAGTGGACGGGGTATCAATAGTTCCATCATTATTGGCGTCAGCGTATATTTTCACGGTAGTTACATTGCTGTCTTTGGTCGCCGTTCCCGTCTGCTGCACGCTGAAACCTGTCAGGGTCGTGTTTTCCCCGCTAATATTGTTCTGTAAAAACAAGCGACCCATTTGTACCCCCGTTGTACCGGGGTTGACATTCGCAGGCGCCATCGATGTAAAAGACGCCTCCATAAACTCGCCGACCCAGTCCACGGAATTTTTGAGCAAACCTTCACGCCATGACTGGGTGGTGATTCCCTGGGTGCCGTTATACCAAAGAAAGCTCATGACAACAGACCTTGAAGCCCTGTTGGTTCCCTCCCAGGCGGACAGAACGGTATATGGCTGCGTTGTGGTTGTAGAATATTTGTAAAGGGGTGTACTGTTAGCATCTTCCGTAATAGGTCTGAAATCATTAGTTGTAAAATTAGAATAAGTTGGGTTGGTACCAGAAATGTTAATTCCCGTGCCTCCGGCACCGCCGCCTGAAACCACATAATGAGTACTGTTCAGTCTGTTAAAAGTATAGGTTGAATTGGTCTGAAGTGATCCAATGGCAGTAGCATGTAAAATACCGGCACGAAATGTTGCGGAGTTAGCACTGCCATTTATTTCCGAGGGCAGAGCATCACCCTCCACAATAACCCTGTGATTGTTGGCCGGGTCGTTCAACTGGTCATAAACCCACTGCAAATCTGTATCGTTCAAACTAGTTGTACCTAAATCGCCTGTGCTAAAGATAATGACATCATAGCCATTAGCCTCTGCATGAGAAGGTAAAGTAGTAGTTGCATTCACCCAGTTAACAGTATATCCCTGACTGGTAAGGTAGCTTCTCATACGGTCGCCGGAAGAATTAGCAGCGTAATCTACATCTACAATATATACTGTTGGCTTCGATGTTACAGCTACGGTGCTGCTGTTGAAATAGAAAAAGGCAGCAACGGCAGTGACGATAACTAAGGCCAATAATCCAATACGCTTGCCAAACTTGCGGTAGTTTAATTTTTTCCCGGTTGTCGTTACCGTTATTCTCATAAGTATCCCGCCTTGCCAGTCTATCTGACTCTCCCAATTACAGCAACACTGTTATCGCCGCGGTCGGCAACATATAATCTGCCATCGGCATAAAACGCCCCATCAGGTACTACAAAGTCCTTTCCTAAAATTTTTGATTCCCAGGCATCTTTTTTACGGCTTATTTCTAATACACGCCGTGCAAGGGCATCTACAACCGCTACCTTTTCATTATTTATGGCGGCTATGCCCCTTGGTAAGGCAAACCCGTTAAGGCCATCCGTTCCACCTGCGAACTGAGCCAGGAACTTGCCTTGCTTGTCAAAAAATTGTATGCGCCGGTTACCGGAATCCGAAACGCAAATATTCCCATTGGGCAAAACAGCAATCCCCATGGCAAACTTAAGTTGACCCGGACTGCTGCCCGGGCCGCCGAATTTGAAAAGCAGTTTTCCGGTCCGGTCGAAGACCTTGATAAAGTGATCTCCCCGGTCAAAGACCAGCACATTATCACTCTTATCTATAGCAATAGCCGTTGGGCTCTTGATATCTACTTTCCTTTGCGGGAAAAATGATTTGAAAGCGCCCTCCGGTGAAAATACCTGAATTCGGTTATTAACAACTTCTGATACAAATATTTCTCCTTCAGAATTTACAGCAATCCCTACGGGATAGCCCAGTTCCCCTTTTTTCTTTCCATAATGTCCGATATTTTTGACCAGACGCCACTCAGGTGTAAAAATCCTGATCCTGTGCCGGTTAGCATCGGCTATATAAATTTGGCCTTTATGAACTGCGATTCCCACCGGCCACGAAAAGGGGTCCTCCTGTGGGCCATAATAGATTATTTTATTCTCCTGGTTTACAGCCACCGACTGAAACTTCAGGTTATCCTGCTGCTCCCTGTAAAACAGGTAAGCAAAGCCCAAAAACGCAACAATCAATAATACCAGTATTATAAGCAACAAATGTTTGACCTTCATCTTTATCACCTGCCCTGCTGCAACCCGTTCTCTCCTCCATTTTCTTTTCAGCCCGGCAAAGAGTGAAAATTCCACAACGCCTATTTTTTGTGGCAGGATTCACAAACCGCATAATTATCCAATCGCAGCATTTTCTGATTGGTCACCCATTCCCTTGTGCTGCCCGGTCTGGGATAACCCACGTTGAACTGTTTGTATGTACCGTGTGCATAATGGCAGGTACTGCAAACTACTGCAGTTCGTTTATCTGCGCCAATGCTCTCGCTGGAGGCACTGGCTTGCAGGGGAAGTTTATCCCCCGGTTTAGGATAAAGGTTTTTTGGGGGGGAGGTACTGTAAACACTGTAAACTTTACTGCCAACCGTCACCGGGTGCCGGTAATACATGGAATAAGTTCCGCCCCGCTCTTTTGCATTGCCGTCATCATAATCCAGGTGGCAGGCAGTACAAAATTCCGTATTCCCCGACACCATATAAACCTCTTCTCCGACAGTCTGATCCTTCACTACAGCATATGCCGTATAACTGACAGTAGTAGCTATAAACTTATCGTTGGATGGGTAGATGACATCGCGCAGCAAGCGATAATTATCATTTGTACCGCCATGTGCTTTATGACATGATAGGCATGTAAAAGTCAGGATTTTTCCGGGCGCACTGCCGTACACGGTCGTGTCTACATTGGACCGGTCATCGACATTATGCTTGGATGTGCCATAATCGGTTCCGATGGGCCCGGCCAAAGAATCTTTCCAACCGTCTGCAGTTTTTACCTTTCCTGACTGCACATCATATTTGCTTTGTGTGGCTGCCGTGCCGTGACAGAAAAGGCAAAGTTCATAATAGGTGGCTTGTGTTAACAGATATGCCTTTAACCCGGCGTGAGTGACATGGCAGGCTGCGCACATGGCCGTTCCAGGTTGATAATTCCCGTGCGCATAATCATTTTGGTAACGGGGGCCGGCGCTTGCATCGAAATCAACGGGAAAAGCCCGGATGATGGAAGACTTGCCACCTTTAGTTAATTTAAAATAATAGTTCTTATACTTTTCCCCGTTACTAAGCGTGGCAGAGGCAGCGGCTGTCCCCTGTCCCCTTAATGTCAGTCCGGTCTGCCAGTTCAGGGCCGTCCCGCTGACAGTCACATCGTTCGCCCATGAAATTGAGGACCCACCGCCCGTATCATCCCAGTAGACGGTAATGGCTACAAAAGAACCATTGTTTTCATATCGCACATAGGCCTCCGGCGAATCTGCACCAGCATATGCACTGTGTATACTCAGGCCAATCATGCCAAAAATTCCAAAGAGCAATCCGGCAACCGATAGAACTGCCTTCAGCAAGTCTATTTTTATCCCTTTTACTGGAGTTTTGCTTAAATTTACGTTTTGCTCCGTGCTCCCAAGCATAATACCGACCCACTTTAGATTTAATTACCCCAAACAACAATCCTGTTGTTCCCCCAATCAGCAACATATACTCTGCCGTCTTCACCGACATCTATTCCGTTAGGGTACAACATACTGCCATCGTCATTACCGCTCCCCCCAAATGACAACCCTGGTTTGCCGTTAAAATCAAAGGTCCTCACCATACCTGCAATACTGTCTACCACATAAAGGTTTCCGTGCTCGTCCACATCTATCCCCCTGACTAAACCCAATCCGGAAAATTCAGGCGCATTGTTATCTTCTTTTTTGTTCTCGGTTAATGGAAATACCTTTATATTTCCGGTCCCGGCGCTGGCTACATATAATCGGTTATTCTTCTCATCAAGAGCTATTCCATGGGGGTATTGTACATTCCCAACTGTCCTGATCAGCTTTCCCGTCGCATCTAAAACAATAACTTTGTTGCCCGATAAATCACCTATATAAATATTACCCCTTGCATCAACACGCACTGGTCCAGGCTTATCCAGCCCCACAGCATTATCAGTCGGTACAATAAAACCCAAAAAGTCCCCTTGGGGCGAAAACTTCTGCACCCGGCGGTTTCCCGCCTCTGTTACCACAATGTTGCCGTCGGAAAGCCTGGCAACACCGTAAGGATACGAAAGCTTCCCCGGTATGCTACCAAAACCGCCAAATGAATACAGGTATTTTCCCTTATTATCAAACACATCTATGGAATGACCCTCAGTATTGGCAACATATATCTTTTGGGAGTTATGCTCAAAAAACGCACTCATAGGGCGAAGCAGTTTTCTGTCCTTTGAACCATAGATGTTATAGACAAAATTAAAATTGCCGGGTATTGGTCCTACAGAAATTGCAGGCAGGGTACTACGGCGATTATAAAAGAGATATGTAAAAAGCGCGGCAGTAATAATCACTATAACAGTCAATAAAGCCAGATAAGTTCTTAAGTTAATTGTAACTTTTTTTCGTTCAGACAAATTAATCACCTGAATCTGTACTGCATCTCAATTGGTTAAACGATCTATTGCTTCCTTTGCCTCAGGGTAATTTCCATTTAACTTTAGAGCTTTATGGTAGGCATCCAAAGCCTGTTGCACTTTACCCAGTTTCTCACGAGCCAAACCCAAATTATAGTAAGCAACCGGATAACTCCCATCAATACTTACAGATTTTTGCAAACGCCGTTCAGCCGCTTTATAGTTTTTTAGCTGTAAATAATTTATACCTAAAAAGTAGTTCACCCGAGCCGGTTCGAATCCGGAAAACTTATAACTCAGTTTTTCCAGCAACTTTGTCGATTCTGCATAAGCCCCCTTGTCAGACAACATAACACCAAGGTAAAACATGGCATTGGGGTCATCAGGTTGCTCTTTATAAATTTTTTGGGCCAGATTGATGCCTTTTCCCTCATTTCCACTCAAGTATAAGTTTAGAGCCAGTTCCAGCGCCGATATCCGATCATCGGGGTGAAACTGCAGTTTTAATCTTAGTTCTTCCACCCGTTCTTTATAATAGCTGTCCTGTGCTCCGGACAAATAACGTAAAAACCCGTAACCCACGAAAAATATCAGCAAAGTTATAAGTACCAGTGAGATAAGCGCTTTATGTCTATCTATTTCAGCATCAAGGTTAACTGTAATCTTGGCATCCAGTACCTCCCTTAGCCTGCTCATAAGTGTCACTCCATAAATTTTTAGCCCCAAAAAATAATATGCTAAGAACCGGGTTATCCCAAGCCTTAGCCTACTTAATAACAATAACAGATGCGTTGCCCCGGGGAGCATCAGGTGCTACCCAATGCATTCCTTACAAATACTGTTATATTTGCTTCTGTTTTCTACATTTTAATTAATTGCAGTATCTTTTATGTTGCCGGCAACTCACTCACGAATATAAAAATTTATAAGTATACATAATCACTCTTCGTTATGTTTATTGTACCATTGAAACCATTTTTTTACCATTACAAAAGGATTACAGATATTTTAACTTTTCGCAATTTTTTTGTTATTGTTTACCATATACAAAAAAGAATCCCTGGTAAGGGATCCCATAATATTTTACATACTTCTGGGGAATTTATCTTTGACAACTTGACCGATTGGCCCAAGGGTACCAAGGTTCTGACCATTATATATCACTTCCACAGCGCCGGCATTACCTAATACCAGACGAATTTCTTCTTTTCCGTCAAAGGATTTTATTTGCCCCGGCATCAATGTTCCTGTATAAGCCGTCTGTCCGTCAATAACAACCTTTACCCAGCAATTCTGGTCTTTTGTTTTAAGAACAACATTCACTCCGTCGGTAGCTTGTCCGTTATTGTTTTTGTTCGGCTGATTTTGACTTACCTGGGGGTAGTTCTTCTGTATCTGGTTGTTCGTTTTGTTGCCCGGATTGCCGGCCGGCGTATTGTTAGCGGCATGATTAGGTTGCGGTGTAGCGCTTTTTTCACCCGGTTTTTGGTGAGAAGCGTTTTTCCCCTGGTCATTGCCTAAATTAATGTTATTTTCCTGCAGGGCCGAATTATTTTCTCCTCCCACCCGCTGTTTACTCCACTGGCCGTTAAATACCACCAGAGTAACAATAGCGGCCATAGCTAAAAGAGCTGTGACAGTATAGGTCTTCCACTTCGGAGCTGTTCTCTTTTTTACATAGTTACCCGTTCTTTTATATTTTTTTCGTTGAGGTGGCTGCTCCGGTACCGCCTGGTCTGACAAAGCAAATTGGGAAGACTTGTATTGCAAAATAACCTCATCCGGATTTAAACCAAGGTAATTAGCATAAATTTTTAAAAATCCTTTCACGTATGCTTTTCCCGGTATCACGTCATATTCTTCGTTTTCCAAAGCAGCCAGATACCTGGCTCGAACTTTGGTTTCCTCTTCTGCCTCTTCAAGGCTGACACCTTTTCGTTCCCTGGCCTCTCTAAGCATCTCTCCGGTATTTGCCAAGTTCGATCACCTCCCGCCTAATTTTTGGACCGCCAGGAATTTTTTGATTTTTTTGGCCGCCTGTACAGGATCACTGCTGTCAATACTTAAATCAAAGTTATCATCAGGTTTTTCAGGATACCTGTATAACGGGTCATAATAATCCACCAGCAAAGTCGTTATAACCTCGTCAAATTGTTTGTTTTCAATCAGCCTGGTTAATTCAGCAACTTTGTTTTTGCCGAGCCTTTTTGTTAAAGACTGCAGCGAGCCAGTTAATGATTCAATATTTTGGTTCGGACCTTCGGTATAAATGCGCTTAATCCTCTCAACTCGGCATTCTAGAGGACAGTATAATAATATGTTTATTCCCTCATTCATAGCCTTAAACAATACTTCCGGCAAAATTATCCGGCCAATCCGCCTGCTTTCCCCTTCTACTACAATATATCCCAGAGGTTCAAACCTTTTTAGCTCATCAACAAGCATTCCTTCAAACATCTTTTGCGAAGGCTGGGGTTCCATACCAACGTTGCCAAAAACAGAACCCCGGTTATTGGCCAAACCTTCCAAATCGATAGCCGGCACACTCATTTGGCGTAGAATATTAATGACATCTGTCTTCCCAACACCCGTTAAACCATGGAGGACAGCTACCTTATGCTTCAGTTCCCGGGCCAGGTAGCTGTTCACATACCTCCTGTAAGCCTTAAAACCTCCCGTCAAACGCAAGGCCGGAATACCCATAATGTCCAGCACAGTAGCAATAGATTTACTCCTCATGCCACCTCGCCAGCAATATAGTACTAGGTTGCTGTCCCTGGCCATGTCCTGACATCGTTCAACAATATCAGTCAACTTGGGGCTGACAAGACGCAGAGCTTCTATCTTGGCCTTTTCAGGCGATTGTTGCTTATATATGGTACCGATTATTTCTCTTTCCCGGTCATTAAAAACAGGTATATTAATAGCGCCCGGAATGCATGCTTCGGCGTATTCCTGCGGAGACCTCACGTCAACAAACTGTACATTGGGCAGTTTTAATGCTTCTTCTATATTAATTTCTTTCTGCATTTTGGTCACCTTTCCAATATGAAAACATTCGACATAAACTGTAATTCTTCCTGCTTGGTCCTGACAACCTCATTTTAGGACAACTGCCTTTTATTGTTTGACTCACGCCAACCTCAGTATATCATTGACATATTTTGGGGTCAAGTTTCCCCAAAAACAGCCCCTTTTCAACCACATATGAACAAAATTTTCTATCAAAACCACTCTTTTAGTATAAAATTTGTTTAAATACTTTATCCTAATCTTTGCCGGAGGTATTGAGCAATGTTCGACCTTTATGTCGTAGGGGCAGGTTTTTCCGCAGCAAGTGGTGCTCCCAGAGAGACAGAAATACTGCCGAGAATATTTTCCCAGCCAAAAAACAAGCCATTGGCGAAAATTCTGACTGAGGTTCTCTATCCTGATACGGCTGATTGGCCTGCCAAAGTCTCCTTTCAAGAAGTAATAAGCCGGCTGGATCTTATCCGTTATTACCAGCCATATCCCAATATAGATTACAATTTGATTGACCAATGTGAAAACCGCCTTTTGCAAGAGATGGTAGGGATACTGCACCCCGATAATACAGGTTTAAACCAGGATTTATATCGTCTTTTTGTGCATGATTTGGCCGGCAATGCCGATTTTTTATCTTTTAATTATGACCTGGTCCTGGAACAAGTTTTGGCGGACCTTGGGGAAACAATTGACCTACACCTTGATTTAACTGATCATCCAGTTTCAGTCCGTAGAGAAGCCAAATCATCGCGGACCTTGTTAAAATTGCATGGCAGTATAAATCTCAAATTTTGCCCACAATGTAAAACTATTTTTCGTTTCATGCACATTTATGCAAAAGACCAATACTGCCTTGATTGCGGAAGCCTGTTAAATAATTTTTTGGTGGCCCCGACCCTTTTTAAAGCCTACGAATTACCTGCCATCAGGGATATTTGGTATGCGGCCTTAATAAGGCTTATCAGTAGTGAACAAATTTGTTTCATCGGGTATTCTCTGCCCGACAATGACCTATTAACATATCAAATGCTTGATACAGCATTTCGTATGAACGGAAAAAAACAAAGGGTTTACCTGGTCAACGGACCGCATTTTAACCCTGTAAAATTCATAAACATATATGGGAAAAACTTAATCAACACAAAATTCTATTTTGAGGAATGGGTAGAAAAACATAAACAGGGTCTAAACCATTAACCAGGCAATCAAATCGCAGCCGATCAATGTTTTAGACCCCTTTGGTTAGCTAAATATTGTTATTCTTTTATTGCATCATTCAGATCTTTAATCAGACTGTCTATATCGATGCCATGAGCGGCCGCACCTGCGGCAACATTTTCAAACTTGGCGACGCCTCAACCGAAACATCCCATGCCATAGGATTGAAATACCGGAATAGTCTTTGGGTATTTCATCACTATTTCCATGATACTCATATCTTTAGTGATAGTCATCTTTGTTCAGCCCTCCTTTGTTCCCTGATTTAATACTGAATCTAACAACTATTATACAACATCAAGCCCACAATTTCCTCATCATTTTTGTAATTCTTAAACAACTTAATTTGATTATAGAATAAATAATTTCAAAGGCTATTACATAAGGAGGAACTCCATGAACTTTGTTCCGAAGGACTCTTGGAAAGTGGCTGTTACTTATATTGGCACAGTTGTGGGCGCCGGTTTTGCATCGGGCCAGGAAGTGCTGAAGTTTTTCAGCAGCCACGGTTTACCCGGTATCGCCGGCGTTTGCCTAAGCGCCTTGCTTTTTTCTGTCAGCGGTATTCTGGTCCTCGGCAGTGGAAGGGCCCTACGGGCGGTATCCTACAAAGAGATCTTTGAATACATATGCGGCCGGCCGCTGGGATTTATTTTAGAAAAATTAATTACCCTTTTTCTTTTCGCCACTTTAAGTGTATTGCTGGCCGGTTCCGGAGCTGTTTTGGCTCAGCAGTTGAATGTGCCCTACCTGCTGGGAACTTTATTGACGGTAGTCCTGACCATTATCACCGTTCTCTCCGGAATAAAGGGCATAATCCGGGCCAACAGCATTATTGTGCCGCTGCTCACTGTCGGCTGCCTCATAGTCGGCTTTTCCACCATCAGCATAAGTTCACTTATTTGTCTTAATGTCAACCAAATAGCCGTACCCGCTTCCTCGACCCCTCACTGGCTTTTGTCAGCTTTCACCTATGTTGCCTATAACCTCACCCTCTCCACTGGAGTACTGGCCCCTCTCGGGCATGAGATTGGCAAAAAGAATGCTCTCCTGGCCGGAGGGCTAATTGGTGGCTTGCTTTTAGGCGCCCTGGCTTCCCTTATCAACCTGGCTATATTATCCAATCTGGCGGGCTCCTTGGCCAAGCTGCCAGAAGTACCTATGCTGCAACTGGCAGCGTCTGTGGGGAGACCATTCCAGTTATTTTATGCAATCATCCTGTGGGCAGAGATTTTTACCACCATCATCGGCAATGTTTATGGCGTAACAACCCGCATTGTCGAGGGATTTAATCTCTCTTACAAAAGAACTTTAACAGTAATAATGCTGTTGGCTGTATGTTTTAGCCAGGTGGGCTTTTCCCGGTTAGTAGGTTTTCTTTATCCATTGTTTGGGTATGTGTCACTGATTTTCCTGGTCGCTTTGTTTACCAGGCCCTTTAAAAGAAATTGACGATTCTGCCAAGAAGGGCTCTTTTCTGTTATCAGTCTGATGTATAAAAACCAGTATAGACAAGCTACAAAGAATACGTAGTATTCCGACAGGAGACCGGAATATAGCGGTGTTACGGAAAAAGAGGGAACCAAGGTTATGATGAAAAGGAAAGTGACCTTTATAGATTGCCCGATATTTTTCAGCACATAATAAGCCGGCAGAATCAGCATAATATAGGAGTAATTTTTAAATCGGGGGGCAATCAAGGCAAAAACAAAACAGGCCAGGAAAATATAAACCAGACCTTTCTGTTCATTCCCAATCTGTTCGTCTTTCAGCAACAGGACAATTGACCGCCAGCTAATGTACAATACTGTTGACACAAAAAAGAAATACAATAGCCAGCTAACCTGGCCAGGTATTGAGATATTTAATTTCTGTTCCCATACCCTAACAATGTCTTTGAGCAAAGGCAAAACAGCAGGGTTAACCAGGCCTCTCTCATAAGCCAAGTTATTAAGTTTCTGCATGTTGTCGAGAAATCCCTGGAAAAGCCATGGTTGTACAGCGTACGACGAAGCCATGACCAAAGCAAAACCTGCCAGGGACCCGACCAAGTAAAGATATTTCCTCCTGTCAGGCACAAACAGGAGTAGGACCAGAAAAAACAGAGGTGTGATTTTAAAAAGAGAAACCACCACAATAAATAAACAGAACAACATTAACCATCCCTGTAAATAACAGAAAAAGGCCACCCATAGTAAAAGCTGCTCAAAAACGGCAATGTTCCCGGCCAGTAAATCAGCAAGAAAGGAGCAGTTAAAAGCCACCAGTCCAAATAAATAAAAAAGAAAGTTCGTGTCCCTGCCAAGAAAAGCATTTACCCATATCCTGTTCAGGGCAACCCAGGCAGCTATTTTCAGCACCAGGTAAAAGATGAAGGCCTGTCTGAAGTCTATTAAAGCTATCAGGCTAAACACCGGCAGTGTTATGGGAGAATAAACATAATCAAAGACATCTGCACCTTTTGATACCATTGACAACACGTCTTTATTATAAGGATTGAAACCTTCTGACCAGGCTTTTCCCGCATAGTAGTAAGTATTAAAATCCCACTGAACAGCCTCCTGCTTAGAACCGAAAAATAATATAACACAGCCCAGCAAAACGCAAAACACAAACAATAGGATTTTAGCTCTCATTTCCTTCATGTTTCCACTTCTCTCGTCATGGTTTCACCGATTTGAAGGCCTGACACCCTTTTTGTTCAGCAACCGGTCAGTCAGGTTGTACCTGATTAGCAGGTCGGAGATCCGAAGTTCCTGCAGAGCCAACGCAGCTTCAGGAGTTTGAGGTTCTTTCGCTATATTGTGGTAGTTATTAGTTTTATCTATATAAGAACCGTCACGAAACACTACAAACCCCTCCCTGGCATTGACCAGGTCACGCCCCATTGTAAGTAAGTCACCGGGGTTGAGATTCAAAAGGTTAGCCAGTGTGGGAAATATATCTATTTGGCCCCCGGGGGTATTTATTACTCCAGCCTGTTTTCCCCCGGGAACCCGGATAATTAAAGGAACCCGGTTTTTTTCAACCTGCAAAGCCTGTTTCACATCCGGCAGTTTGCCAAATCGGGCCAGTTCGTTTTCAGGCAAAGCAAAATGGTCCCCAAAGATGACTACCAGGGTCTTGTCCAACAGGCCCTGTTCTCGCATTTCAGCCAGAAAAGAACCAATAGCCTGGTCGACATAATGAATGGCATGAAGATAGTTCGCTGCCATTGTCCCTTCATAGGGAGAAAGATTTAATACCTTTAATTTGTCGGGAAAATTATATGGAAAATGGCTTGTCAGGGTAATCAAATAACTGTAAAAAGGCTGTCTGGCTTGCTTGATCTTTTCTACCGATTGATGCAAAAACGATCTGTCGCCCAACCCCAGACCGATTTTTTCGTCTAAAAGGTAACTTTCTCCACTGTAAAAGGTAGCAAAATGAAGTGAAGGATACATGTATTTCCTGTTCCAGTACTCCGGTTCGTTGGCATGCATTACCAGTGTTGAATAACCCATTTCCCGCAAAACCTGGGGTAATGACCGGTAGTCGTTTTTAGTATACAAAAAATATACTGACCCTTTCTGCAGAGGATAAAGAGATACATTGGCCAGAAATTCGGCATCTGAAGTGTTGCCCTGGGCGGTTTGGCTGTAGAAGTTGGGAAAATACAGGCTTTCTTTCATCAGTTTATTGAGATTTGGCGTGATTTCCTGACCGTTGATGTTAAGGTTCAGAACAAAGCTTTGCAGGGCTTCCACCTGCAATACCAACACATTGGCTCCTTTGGCATAACCGGTAAGTCTTCCCTCTGTCATTTTCCTCCCGGCAAACCTTTTCTCAATCATGGCCATGTCGCCTTTTTGCATGGGTTCTTCACCCAACACCACTCCATCCAAGTAATTGCTGATATCCGCGAAATGGTAATAAAGCAAGCCGGCCCGATTGATTACCTGCAATCTGTTATTGGCATCAAACTTATTCCCGGAGAAAAAAATGACTGAATAACCGATTGACATCACGGCAACAGCCGCTACAGTCCTCATACAGATATCTCGGCAGGATTTATTATCAGCACCTGTGGAAATTAGGCCAAAAAACGGCAAAAAAATCGCTAAGTCAAGAAATAACAACAAATCAGAAAACTTTATGAGACCTATCACTGAACTCAGCACCGGCCCCACCAAACCTATCTGAACCAACACCGGCGCTGAAATTATATCGCCGTAGTAACGGTAATAAAGAATATCAGCAAACAATACAACAGAGATAATCAAATCAAAAACAATTAATACCCACAACCGCTTCCCCGAATTTAAGGCAATGCTGGGGGCGGTTAACATCAATAAAGTTCCCAGGGAAATTGTCCAGGGTATGTCCACGTAAGAACCTGTAACCCAATTCAAGTACAAAAACTTCGCCGTCAGGCTAAGAGCGGTTACCAAATAGGGAACAATATGTACAGAAAACTGTTTCATCATCCGAATTTATTTCCCCCTTGCCTGAACCGGCGATTCCGGCAAAGTCTTCCGAAAGGACTGTTTGTGCAAGACACGCAGTTTTAACACCATGCAAAAAGCCTCAAGCACAATTTTTCTGGATATTTTAGAGGTTCCTTCCCGGCGGTCCGGAAAAATAATCGGAATTTCTTTGATGCGGAATTTGTTTTGGTGGCAAGCATAAAGCATTTCCACCTGGAAGCCGAAACCTTCAGAAGTAATGGTATTCAGGTCAATTTGTTCCAGAACCTGCCGCCTGTAACAACGAAACCCGCCTGTGCAGTCGCGGTACGGCAAACCCAGGACAAGCCTCGCAAACAAACTGCCACCCTTGCTCAGGAGTCGCCGCGGCCAGCCCCAGTTTTCCACCCCGCCACCCGGAATATAACGCGACCCCAAAACCACGTCATGTTCCTTTATCTCTCGCAGAAAATCCTTGATATACTTTGGCTGGTGTGAAAAATCGGCATCCATTTCCAGAATGCATTCGATATCAGACCGGCTCAAAGCGTAACGAAACCCCGCAATGTAGGCGGTACCCAGCCCCATCTTGCCCGGGCGATGTATGACATGGACCCGTTCATTTTCCCTGGCCAGGGCCCGGACAATTTCGCCGGTGCCGTCAGGAGAACCGTCGTCTACGACCAGTACTTCCAACTCCCCGTTAACCTTCATCAATTCGCCGATTAGTTTTGCTATGTTCTCTTTTTCATTGTAAGTCGGTATCACAACCAGCGCCTTCACCGGTAACCCCTCCCCTTTTGCATGTCCTGCCCGTTTTCAGGTAAACAGCAAACCCCAGCACTAACAGGCTCCAGTAGTTGATTATCCTATCCAGTATAGCCGCCGTAACTGCCACACCCTCAGGTTGTCCAAAGAACAAAAGTACGCCCACCTTGGTGGCTTCCACGAGGCCCAGACCCGCAGGGGTAACAGGCAGCGCCGTCATCAGCGCCGACACCAACGCTATAAACACCACTGTAACGGTGGGTATGCCCAGGCCCATAGCTCGGCAGACAAAGAAAAAACTCATCCCTTCTAACAACCAAATGCCAACGGTGAACAGGGCTACCGGGCCATGGTCTTGCAAAGAATCCACAGCTCCCGTATGAAACTTGCTGTACAATTCGGCAAACTTAACCGGCAGCAACCTTGCCACCCGTTGACCGAAACGTTTTAAACCAAAGGTAAGGATTATCAAAATTAATATCACGATAAAGCCTGTTTCCATAACAAGCATCAGCTTGCCAGGAATACGGCCCTGAAAACTCGCAATCCCGGTAGCGCCGATGAGCAGGTACAAAATAAACAGGTCATAAACCCTTTCCACGAAAATAACGCCTATGGTTTTCGGTAAAGACAAGCAGTACCGTACTTTAACCAGGTATCCTCTGTACAAATCTCCGATCTTGGCAGGTACCAAACAATTAGCAAACCAGGATATAAGTATAATATTCAATAAGTCCGGCGTTTTGGTTGCAAGGCCGTTATTTTTCAACATCAACCGAAACCGCAATGCCCTTAAGGGAAATGCGGTATAATACACCAGAAAAGCTGTTGCATACCAGCCAGGTTGCGTGTTTTTCAGGGCCGACCATACCCTGTCAGGCTCCATCCTGGTGACCATGAGGTAAATAAGTGCAAAAGCCAAGCCAAATGATGCCAGGGTGCGCCAGGAAAAAAACTTTTCCCGCAGGTTAATACCTACTTCCAAAACCTCATCTCCCTTGCGCAAATAGATTTGCTACCGGGTCATGATAAATAAGCCGCCAATCCTCTTTATCCTTCAGCAGGGTATTGAGTGGAACATCAGGCGGAACGAGAATATAATCCGGGTCGTAATCCATAAGTGTTTCATAGGCTCCCTGGCGGGCCTCAATTATTTTCACGTAATCGGGTAAAACCCTGTCCACGAAAATATCGGTCCGGCCGTCAACAAAGGGCCGGTTTTCCGGAAAACACTTCCATAGTATGTATCCGCCCCAGTTATAGTCGTTAAAAATTCGGCCATTTAACTGATGTTGGATGATAAATTCCACCGCCCCGACAGGATATTCCAGCGGGTCGCCATAATCTTCGATGGAGGCAAAAACAGGCCAATTAAGAATACCCACCACCAGCAATACAGCCACCAGGACCCAGTTTAAAGCGGCAAATTTCACCGTCTTCAGTCCCTCGAAAGGCCATATTTCAGAAGCATGCTCTACCCCTATAGGAAAACAAGCCAAAGCAAAGAGGGCCATGTTGCGCCCGCCGAACATGGTCAACGCCGTAAAAGCAAGCAGGTAAACTCCGTCGTTTACAGAAATTTTCTTCGAGGATAACAGCAGACTGAAAATGACCCCTGCCAACAGCAGAGCAAACACCTGAAAACGGATATGGTGAAAATTGGGGGCCATCCATTCCTCGATATTTTCCACTATCATTTTTGCGTCAACGGTAGTAAAAGGATAGAGCCATATATGGTAAGTATTGGGGTTTAGCAAAGTGGCTAGCACTACTGTCCCCAATACAAACAAAAACTTTTTTCTTTTTCCGGCAGGCCATTTTTTCCCTCGATACCTGCCTAAATGGAAGTCTACCAGGTGGGCCACCAGGTGAAAACCCATGAGAATTATTCCGATGATGTAGGAACCGTGGGAATTAACCCAGAGCAGCATTAGTAACGGCAAGAATATCAGGTAATCCTGCCCTTTTTCATATTGGTATAGAATAAACAGATAGGCGGTAAAAAACAGGTACCCGAACATATGTGGCCTGAAGGTCCAAAAATTCGAAAGGATAACGGCGATGAAAAGGACGGCAATAACACTCCAGGTAAGGTTGCCCTTTGTTCGCCGGTAACACACATGGAAAGCCATCGTTGAAATTAGACCGAGCACAATTATATTTATTACGACCAGCCCGTGATAACCGCCGGCTTTATATAGAAAAGCATAAATAACCTCGGCCAGCCATTCGTGGGCTATCCATTCATGTCCCATATTGGAAAAAGTATACCTGTCCTCACGGGGTACTTGGCCCGTGTCGATGATATCTAACCCTGTTTTTAAATGCCACCAAACGTCGGGGTCGGCAATAGGTTTGGCATGCCCAACGATAAACATTATCAGCAAGGCAATAAGGGCCACATGCTGTATCTGCAACTTTTTAATCCAGCTCATGTCCCATGTCTCCCCTTTACAACCGGGGTGTAGATTACGGCCGTTTCATCGGCATATACCTTTTGCCAGTGACGATATTTGCTTAAATAGGCATCCAGCGAAGTTCCTTCCCTGATGATGATGGCATCGGGATAGTATTTTTGCAGTAATTGCGGAGTTTGGGGCAGCAAATTAGCGATTTTCAGATAATCGGGAAATACCTTTGCCGCATATAAATCTGTTCGTCCATCGATCATAACGCGAACATCAGGATAAAGAGTCCAGAGAATATACCCACCCCAGTTGTAATCATTCAAAACTTTCCCATAGAGGCGGTGTTGTTTCATGTAGTTGACAGCGCCAACAGGCAAAACCCGCGCTTCAACATGTTTTTCCAAAGGTACTTCCGGCGGCCACACCAGGAATGCTGCAATTAACGTCCCTACGACCAAAACTCCGTTTAACAAATGTTTTACAGCCGAAACTCCGTTAAAAATATGTTCATGTTTATATAGCGAATTTTTCGGCAGCAAAGCGGCCAGATAGTAACCAAACACAGGCCCGGCGCCGTAAACAAAAAGAGCAATGTGGCGAACGGCATACAGGCTCATAAGGAAAAATGTACCCACCAACAGGAGGTCTACCGCCCTGTGTTTCCTTTGCCCCAGGCCCATGAGCGCGAAACCCGCCAGAACGTAACCCAGATAAACCATGAAATATGGTTCATGAAAATCAGGCGAAGCCCATTCATTTATCTGGTTTACAATAAAATCACTATTTACTGTTTGTAACGGATAGAACAGCATGTGGTACGAATTGGGGTTAATAAGGGTAGCTAAAAACGACATTAATAAAACAGCCAGAAGTTTTCTTTTTTGGGCCGGTGTCCATAATCTATTAACAAGGGTAGGCAATTGAATCGCAAAAATCCCGCTAATCAGGTACAAGCCTATAATTACCGGCCCCATGATAAAAGAACCGTGCAGGTTAACCCAGGCGATAATAAGCAAAGGCAATATCCAAAGGTAATCCCTGTTCCGGTAAAAACATTCCATAACATAAAGAAAGATAACAAATAACAGGTGCAGGAACATGTGAGGTCGAAAACCCCAGAAGAAATAGGTAAAAAAGGCCCCTGCCAGCATGAGCAAAGCCGAAAGGATAGAGTTTTTTCCCGTTCTCAACTGCAGCAATTGATAATAAAAATAATAAGTTAAAGCCAGCAACAATAAATTCAGTACAAATAATCCCCGAAAATTACCCAGGCTGTACGCGAGGTAGTAAATAACCTCCGCCAGCCACTCATGAGCTATCCAGGGTTTGTCGGACATGGTATAAGAAAAAACATCCGCATGGGGAACTGTTTTGGTCTGCCAGATATACTCTCCAGCCTTCAGGTGCCACCAGAAATCCGTATCATTGACAGGCTGCCCATTGACCATAACAAATAGCAGGAAGATGACAGCAAATATAACATGTTGTAATTCCACCCTTTTGCCCATGCCAATCCTCCGATGATTTTCTCCTTTGGTATATTTGGCCACTTATCGATAAATACCTGCCTCCGTTCCTCCACCGGTCTGATTGTCGGTGGAAGGTTGGCTTGCTTCCCCTGTTAACCCTCCGGACTGGTTTGGAGTGCCGGTCTGACTCTGGCCGGGAGTACTGGTCTGACTCTGGTTGGGAGTAACGGGCTGTTTCTGACCCGTTGGAAGAGCGCCACCTCCGGCAGGCTGACCGCTATTGCTGCCGTTACCACCGTTCCTTTCCGGTTTTGTTTTTTGGTTCCTACCCGTTCCCGAATTTGCCTTTGTCCTGCTTTGACCATTGCCGCTTGAACCGAGGCCCGGCTGCCCCTGGACAGGCGGCAATTTCTGCGGTGCAGCGCCCGGCTCTGGTAATTTTAACTGTAAATCGCCGGCCACGACTATTTTTTCCAAATTAATACTGCCTTTAGCCAACCCAGCCTTGACAAGGTTAATCTTACCGGCTACTTCCGGTGGCACCGCGGAACTGTTTACGTAATCCATCCCCTGGTTATTCATTCCGTAAATTACCACACCTGGTTTCAGTTTTTGGGCATATGCCGCTTTCACAATGCTGTAAACAGCGTAATCTACCCTCTTAGCCGTAACGCCGTAACTGTTCCAGGGGGCTGCTTCCGCCTGTTTGGCATCGTTGCCGATAACAAATTTTCTGGCTTCTTTGGCAGCCGTGTAAACCCCGTTACCGGTCTGCCCTGCCACCTGGAATATTATATCAGCTCCATTACTGTATTGGAGATAAGCAAGCTGCTTACCTTTTTCGGGATTTACCAGGGCATCGGCAAAAACCCCGGCGTAGGAAACGTATGCTTTGACACTTTTACCTTCGGAGCTATTTATATACTGTATTCCTTTCAGAAACCCTGCCTGATACCTGGTTTCTTCTTCATCCATCTGGGAACCGCCGATAAAACCCACACGATTTGTTTTGGTCAGACTCGCTGCGGCAGCACCGGCCAGGAAACCGCCATGCTCTTCATTGAAGATAACGCTGGTTACATTAGGTTGGTTTACCACATCATCTATTATTACAAAGCGGATATCTTTGAACTGTTCGGCCACCTGGTTTAAAGACTTGGCCATCTGCGGTCCTACCGCAATTACCAGATCGTACTCGTTTTCAGCAAAATAACGCAAGGACTCCACATCATCAACCAAATCGCCCTGGTTCAGCACCTTATATTCAATACCCAGTTCTTCCTCAGCTTTTTTCATACCGGCTGCGGCACTACTTCCAGGCCACTGGCCTCCCCTGCCGGGCATACCCAATACAACGCCTACTTTGAAGCTTTTCGGGGTTCCCTTGCTTCCCAGCGATGCAGGCATTTTTTCACCGTTTCTGACACAACCGGTAATTAAAATCGCCAGTAAAGTGAAAACTAATACAGTGCAAATCTTTTTTCCCATTATAAACCTCCACATCTTTACTTTGTCAGGGAACCGGTGAATTATGACTTTTTGTTTTCCAACATGCGTTGAAACTGCTCCATAGTAATCAGGATATTTCGGGGCTTGGACCCTTCATAACCACCGACAATGCCCCGTTCTTCCATCATGTCGATCAACCTTGCCGCCCTGGCATAACCTATTCTCAGACGTCTCTGCAGCATGGAAATAGAAGCCTGTCCACTTTCCAGCAGTACTTTTACGGCATCAATAAAAAGTTCATCCTCCTCCATATTAGGTGCACTGCCGCTGGTATCGCTCTGGATAACACCTTCGGCAAACTCCGGCTGTCCCTGTTTCTTCAGGTAATCAACCAGGGCTTCCACTTCTTTGTCTGATAAGTAAGCTCCCTGTACTCTGACAGGCTTCGGTGCCCCAACAGGGAAAAACAGCATGTCCCCCTTACCCAGGAGCTTCTCGGCACCGCTCATATCAAGGATAGTCCGGGAATCCGTCGAAGAAGAAACAGCGAAAGCGATACGGGAAGGAATATTGGCTTTAATTAGGCCCGTAATAACGTCAACCGACGGGCGCTGGGTGGCCACAACCAGGTGGATGCCCGCAGCCCTGGCCATCTGGGCCAGCCGACAGATAGCGTCTTCCACATCGGCCGGAGCCACCATCATTAAATCTGCCAGCTCGTCTATGACTACTACAATAAAAGGTAACGGCTCCTTTTCTCCTTCATAACCTTCACCCTGAATCAGGTTATTATATCTCTTTATATCTTTTACTCCAGCTTGAGCAAATTTTTCATACCTCTTCTCCATCTCTCTGACCACCCAGCGGAGCGAACCGGCAGCTTTCTTTGCTTCTGTAACCACCGGCGCAATCAGGTGGGGAATCCCGTTATATGTAGTTAGTTCAACCATTTTAGGGTCGATCATAATCAGCTTGACTTCGTTAGGTTTGGCCTTATACAAAATACTGGCAATTAAAGTATTCATACAAACGCTTTTTCCTGACCCGGTAGCGCCCGCAATCAGGAGGTGCGGCATGCTGGCCAGGTCGCCTATAATAGTGTTGCCGGCTATATCCTTACCCAATGCAACAGTAAGTTTGGAAGAGGAATTCATAAATTCAGGGCTTTCAAAAAGCTCCCGTACATGGACCATGGATATTTCTTTGTTGGGCACTTCAATCCCTACCGCCGCTTTGCCTGGTATCGGCGCCTCTATACGGACATCAGAAGCAGCCATACTCAGGGCGATATCATCAGCTAAGCTGACAATTCTGCTTACTTTCACGCCCGGCGCTGGCTGCAGTTCGTACCTGGTAATAGCCGGTCCCCTGGAAACCTGTGTAACCCGGGCCTTGACTCCAAAGTTGGCCAACGTTTCTTCCAGAATTCTGACATTGTCGGTAATATCCTTACTCATCCTTGTACTTTTTAGTTTTACATTTTTGGTCAATAGGCTTAGAGGAGGTAGGTTATACCCGTCTTCGCCGCCTCCCCCCACCTTTAGCTCAGGTGTTTCCAGTTCAGCATTTACCTTGTTTTTCCCTTTCCCTCTTTTTTCAATAATGGCGTCAATCCGCGCCAGTTCGCTGCCGCTTTCCGCCAGTTTTTCAATTGGCTCGGAATAAATATTAACCTGTGGTTCATCACCGTCATCTGCATAGTCAGCAAACTTAATTTCCCTGCCCTGTCCGGAAACGCCGTCTTCGTATTGGAGCACTCCGTTATCCAGAAATAAAGGCGCCTTTTTCTTGTTCGCAAAAATAGGCAGTTGCGGCTCGCCGACCGGTGATTGGTCGGGTACTTCCACCTCTTCCTCTTCAGTAAAAATAAAATCAGCAATGCCTTCCTTAAGCCGCTGCATAAACGCCAGCACATTGGCCGTAAAACGTTTAAAAAGGGTAATTGCCGATATATTGGTAATCAGGATCACATTAATAATAAACAAGGTAATTAATACTATATATGTACCGGTTTTACCAAACAGGTTAATGAACACGGCACTGAAAGCGCCTCCGATAATACCGCCGCCGCGCCCTTCCCAACCGGCCTGAAAAAGGCTTTTTTCTTCCGACTGGATATGTATGAATGTCAATACCATGGCCAGCAGCGCAGCAGCGCCCAGTAACTGGTGGCTAAACTTTGTCTTTCTTCTTTCTTTGATTAGTTTAAAGCCATAAAAGGCAACTATAAAAGGAAATATGTACTTGCCTTCACCGGCCAACCGCTGTAGCGCCATATCAACAAACTCACCCACGGCTCCGGTCGTTTTGGAAAACAGACTTACCAGGCAAAGAACAGAAAAAGCCAGAAAAGAAATACCCATTATTTCGAATTTTATTTCCTCGTTTACAGCTACCTTATTTTTGGCCATTTTCTCACCTTCCCCAAATATATGTTCTACGTTTTTCGGTAAATTCCTTTGTTAAATTTCAGGCCTTAGGTCCGCCGGCCTCAGTTCTTCATCAACAAAGAAACCCTTGCAAAGCAAGGGCCGGAAATAAAATTAATGATATTTTTACAAAATACCTGTTAGTTGCAAGATAATCACCAAAATGCCCAGAGCCCATACATAGTAAGAAAAAACCTTCAAGGTTCCCTGCCGTAAGATACGAAGCATAATTCTAATCGCAAAGTATCCGGCTACTGCCGAGACAACAGTGCCCACTATAAGCGGTATGGTCCCCACTCCTACCGTTCCGGCTTGGATAACATCTTTGCCGTCAACAAGAGCAGCGCCCAATATGGCAGGAATGGAAATCAGAAAAGAAAACCGGGCAGCTGTATCCCTATCTATTCCCCTAAATAATGCCCCGGCTATGGTAAGCCCGGACCTGGAAATTGCCGGAAGAATAGCCACACCTTGCATAAATCCGACAAAAGCTGCATCTGCATATGTAATTTGGTCAACCCCTTTATTTCTTTGGCGAATAGATTCTGCCCACCAGAGGATTACCCCTGTGGCAATAAATTCAACACCCAGTGTACTGCCGGAAGCAAATATTTTTTCGAAAAAATCTTTCAAGCCCAGTCCCATAATGCCTGTCGGGATTGTGCCTGTAATAATTAGGGCGGTCAACCGCTGCCAAGGTTTTTTCAGTAAAGCCAGGATGTCCTGCCAGAAGACGGCAAATACCGCTACAAGAGTTCCTAAATGAACAAAGACGTCAAAGGTAAGTACCCCTTTAGATAACCCAAAGAATCTCTGAAATAAAACCAAATGCCCGGAACTGCTGATGGGCAGGAATTCGGTTAACCCCTGAATCAATCCGAGAATAGCAGCCTGTAAAACTGTCATGCTTACATCTCCTTATAGACAAATTATTATTCTGTGCAAACAATGTTATTATAACACAGTTTTAAATCAATTTCATCAATGGTTTTTCCGGAGGGTACTGTCAGGATTAATTTGGTGAGAAGGAGCAGAGGATTCCTCCGCTCCCTGCCAATGTCAACAATGAGGACTTCAAGAGAAGAAACAGCGGCTCATGATTTGAGTACAGGGGTAAAGGTTAATTCGCTGCCTGGCTGAAATTCGGTTTTTAGGTAATCCTGTGGGTCGGTGCTTAGTACGCGTACTACCCTGCACTGGTCCATAGCTATTGGTTCAACAAGCAATTTAGTTCCCTGCACCTCAATCTCCTGATATTTATATTGTTCATTATCTTGTTTAAATATATCCTGGGCCGGCCAGGGCATATAAATTATCATTGCAGAGGCCTCCCCTGGTTATTACGACGCGCTTCAATTAATTCCCTCAGCTTATTCATGGCCTGGGAGACCCCGCCAACTTCATCTATTAATCCCACGTCCACGGCGTCTTTACCAATTAATACAGCGCCGATATCTCTGGCTAATTCCCCTGTTCTGAACATCAGTTCCCGCAGCTTGGTTTCCGATATTTTCGAATGCTTGATGATAAAATTTACCACCCGGTCCTGCATCTTATCAAGGTATTCATAAGTCTGAGGTACCCCTATGACCAAACCTGTCAATCGTATTGGATGCACGGTCATACCCGCCGTTTCGGCGATAAAGGAATAATTTGTGGCTACGGCTATAGGTACTCCTATACTGTGCCCACCCCCCAGCACAAGAGAAACGGTAGGTTTTGACATGCTGGTAATCATTTCCGCTATAGCCAGTCCGGCCTCCACATCTCCACCGATAGTGTTCAAGACAACAAGCACGCCTTCTATTTCGGGGTTTTCCTCCAAAGCAACCAATTGAGGGATAATATGTTCATACTTCGTTGCTTTGTTTTGCGGCGGCAATACCAGATGCCCTTCTACCTGCCCAACGATGGGCAGCACATGAATATTGCTTTTCATCTGCGGTACATTTATTTGCCCCAGTTCCTTGATGGCGTTAATGTCATTTCCCTTGACAGTCCCTGCCATCGTTTTTCTCGTTCTTGGCGGAGACTGGGGAGAAGTATTCGGCAAAGTTTCCGGAGAAACAGAGGGTTCATCGGGGATAGTTGTACTTTCACTGTTTGTTTCCCAGTCATGATTAGACATGCAATCACGCTCCCGCATTAATTGTCCTTTTTAGTATGCTTAAACCCCCAAAAAAAATACGCAGCACAAAGCTGCGTATTTTACACTTCCATGATGATGGGCAAAATCATCGGTCTTCTTCTGGTTTTCTCGTACAGATATTTACCGATGGCATCCCGCACGTTGGACTTAATGGATGCCCACTCGGTAATCCCTTTCTCCTCGCATTTTTCCAGCGCCAGTTTTACTTTTTCCTTGGCTTCTTCCATGAGCTTTTCGGATTCCCTTACATAAACAAAGCCCCTGGATACAATATCCGGGCCGGCAACTACTCCCCCCGTTTCTTTCTCAATGGTCACAACGACAATTAATATACCGTCCTGTGACAGTTGTTTCCGGTCACGTAACACTATATTTCCTACATCCCCCACCCCGAGACCGTCTACAAGCACTTTACCGGCAGTAACCCTACCGCTTATCCGGCCGCGATGCCTGGAAAATTCCAAAACATGTCCATTTTCCGCGACAAAAACGTTTGAACTGGGAATACCCATATCCACGGCCAACTGCGCATGTTTTATCAGATGCCTGTATTCTCCATGCACTGGGACAAAAAATTTGGGTTTTACCAGGTTGATCATCATTTTTAATTCTTCCTGACTGGGGTGTCCGGAAACATGAATGCCGGAAAAAGATTCGTATATTACATTGGCGCCTTGTTTAAAAAGGTGGTCTATGGTTCGGGCAACAAGTTTTTCATTTCCCGGAATCGGTGTGGCTGAGATTATTACTGTATCTCCCGGTATAATTTCTACCTGCCGATGGTCATTTAATGCCATCCTGGTCAGGGCAGACATGGGTTCACCCTGACTGCCGGTCGTAAGGATAGTTACCTGGTTGCTTGGCAAACGATTGATCTCATCTAAATCAACTAAAATATCTTCGGGGAATTTAATATAACCTAATTCACTGGCTATACTGACCACGTTCAGCATACTTCTGCCGACTATGGCTACTTTCCGCCCGTATTTATAAGCCGTGGAAATGGCTTGCTGCAACCTGTGGACATTAGATGCAAAGGTGGCAATAATTATACGGTCTTTTGCCATCCTGAAGGTTTCGTCAAAGGTAGCGCCTACTACTCTCTCTGACATAGTATAACCCGGTCTTTCCACATTCGTACTGTCGGATAGCAGTACGAGTACACCTTTTTGTCCCAGCTCGGCAATCCTGTGAAAATCCGTTACATCGCCGTCTACCGGTGTTTGATCCAGTTTAAAGTCTCCAGTATGTAAAACCGTTCCAACCGGAGTGTGGATTGCAATAGCCACTGCATCGGGAATACTGTGGCTAACTCTTATAAATTCAACTTTAAACGGCCCGATATCGACAACGTCACGCGGTTTAACCGTTACAAGAGTAACGCAGTTAGACATATTGTTTTCCTTCAGTTTTCCCTGTAAAAGTCCCAATGTTAACTTGGTACCGTATACGGGAACGTCTAAATCCTTCAGAATATAGGGTAACGCCCCGATATGATCCTCGTGTCCATGAGTTAGAACTATTCCCCGAACAATATCCTTATTCTCAAGCAAGTAGGTAATATCAGGAATTACAACGTCAATCCCTAACATTTCCTCTTCCGGAAACATTAAACCTGAATCAATGACCAAAATATTTTCCCCGTACTTCACCACCATCATGTTTTTACCAATTTCACCTAAACCACCTAGTGGTATCAAATTTAATTTCAATTCTTTGGCCATCTCTACACCTCCTGTTCGCAAACATCAAACAAAAAACATGAGAAAACCAGGAGAAGCAGAGGAAAATATCCGGTTGTCAACCCGTTCTGGATTCAGATTTTAATAATAACAGCCGACCATAAACACCTGTTAATATTATAATTGATTTCCTAATTACTAACAAGGTAATTTTACTTAACATTCCCGCCAAGACTATCAAATATTATAACCTTGTCCCGGTATTTTAATACAAAGACAGCACAGGCTTAATGAACAAAAGCATCCATTGCATCAAAGCATAATTTCCTAAATAAAAAAGCGCACTGTTGTACGCTTTTTTTTACTTCAATATACCCTTCTGTAGCAGCGTTTTTCTGATGACCTCGCTTTCAGCAGGACCCGCAGGTCCCAGTGGCGGCCGAAGTTCGCCGGCGGCAAAGCCCAACATATTCATGGCTGCCTTTACCGGTATAGGACTGGTGGTGATAAACATGGCTCTGAATACCGGTAATAAATCGAGGTGAATACTTTTGGCTTTTTCTACATCTCCTCTTTGAAAAGCGGCAATCATCTCATTCATTTCCTTTCCGACAACATGAGCTGCTACACTTACCACACCGCAACATCCCACAGCCAGAAGAGGAAGCGTCAACCCGTCATCGCCGCTATAAATCATGAAATTGTCAGGGGTCTTCCGCCTTATTTCACCTACTTGGTCCAAACTACCGCTGGCCTCTTTTAAAGCAACTATATTATCTATCTTAGCAAGTTTGGCTGCCGTATCGGGAAGCAGGTTGCAGCCAGTCCTCCCGGGAACATTATATAACATCACCGGAAGACTTGTATTCGCAGCAATGGTTTTAAAGTGGTTATACAGACAATCTTGCGGGGGCTTATTATAATAAGGGGTCACCAGCATAACCCCGTGAACACCTATGGATTCGGCTTCTTTGGTCAGTTTAACGGAATCAGCAGTAACATTAGATCCTGTTCCGGCGATTACTGTAACCCTGTCTCCTACTTCCTCCATAACTACTTCAAAAAGTCGCAGCTTTTCTTCCTTAGTCAAGGTCGGCGATTCTCCCGTTGTGCCGGCGACAACAATGCCATCGGAACCGTTATCTGCCAGGTACCGGGCAATTTTTCTGACCTCTCCGAAGTTCACAGCCAGATCCTTGTCAAAAGGCGTAATCATGGCTGTCATAACCCGTCCGAATGTCTCCAAAATCTTTCACCTTCCTACTTTTTTAAAATACACCACTGTTATTTATTCGTTTAACTTAAATTTTTTGTGCAACGCCCGGATCGCTCTTTCCATATCTGCCTGTTTTACCAGACACCAGATGGTAGAATGAGAGTCAGCAGTTTGCAAAATCTTAATTTTTTCTTCTGCTAATGCCTCCACTATGCGGGCCATTACTCCCGGAACCCCGGCCATGCCTGCCCCGACAGCCGATACCTTGGCGCAACCGGGAACTGCCTCCACGGCAAACCCCATGTTCTGCAGAATCTCTATAGCCTTGGCGCTGACCTGGTCCTTTACGGTAAAAATAACCTCTTCCGGGTAAACATTAATAAAATCAACACTTATACCGGCCAAAGCCATAGCCTTGAATATCTTCAGGTGAGCATCCTCAATTTCCGGGTAATTAGCCGTAATAATTTTCAGTTGGGTTACGTTGGGAATATGAGCAATGCCTGTTATAACCTTGTCTTTTTGTATTTCAATGGGGCCGTTTTCGCTTTGGGCAGTAACTAAGGTACCGGGCGCATCGGAAAAAGTACATTTCACCCTTAAGGGAATATTTTTTTGCATAGCGATTTCCACTGCCCGTGGGTGAATTACTTTGGCCCCCTCATGAGCAAGCTGGACAATTTCATTATAGGTAACTACATTGAGAGTCTTGGCATCATCCACTATGCGTGGATCAGCTGTCATAATACCGTCCACATCGGTATAAATATCAACAGCTTCCGCATTTAAAGCGACTCCCAAAGCAGCGGCAGTGGTGTCACTTCCGCCCCGGCCTAGAGTTGTGACATCCCCGTCCTTCGTCACTCCTTGAAAACCTGCTACAATAACTATAGTATCCTGGTGGGCATACTTGTGGATCAAAGCCGGGTTTATCTCCTGGATATGAGCGTCGGTAAAACAGTCGTCAGTAATTATGCCTGCCTGGGACCCGGTCAGAAATACGGCATTATACCCCTTGGCCCTTAAGGTGGCAACCATAGCCACTCCGGAAATGATTTCACCGCAGGACATCAGTGTATCCAATTCCCGGGGAGGAATATCCGGGGAAATGTTTTCCACAAATTCAAGTAGGGTATCTGTTGCGTAGGGGTCTCCCTGCCGGCCAATTGCCGAAACAACTACCACCGGACTATAACCTTCGTTTTTAGCACGGATTATTTTTTGCGCCACCATTTCGCGCAGCTCACTGTTTGCCAGAGATGTGCCACCAAATTTCTGGACCAGGTATTTCAAGTCATTCACCTCTTACAGGCAGTTATATTTGATTAACAATTCAGCTATCTGGACAGCGTTTGTTGCAGCCCCTTTCCTCAACTGGTCTGCTACAACCCACATGTTTAAGCCGTTTTCTATAGAATTGTCTTCTCTTATCCGCCCGACAAACACCTCGTCGCGGTCAGAAGTAAACAGTGGCATGGGATATTTTTTTTCCCGGGGGTCATCCAATACGATTATGCCAGGAGCAGAAGCCAGTACTTTTTTAGCTTCTTCGGCAGTAATTTTTCGTTCGGTTTCTATATTGACAGATTCAGAGTGGCTGCGGTAAACAGGAACCCGTACCGTGGTTGCAGTTACTTGAATAGAATCGTCATGCATGATCTTTTTGGTTTCGTTAACCATTTTCCATTCTTCTTTTGTATAATCCATATCAGCAAACACATCAATATGGGGAATCAGATTAAAGGCAATTTGGTACGGAAAAACCTTCGGGACAACTTCCTTACCTTCTGCCAACTCTTTTACCTGTTCAGTAAGTTCATCGATGGCTTCTTTACCGGCGCCCGACACAGCCTGGTAAGTAGATACGACAACCCGTTTGATTTTGGCTGCGTCATGAATGGGCTTTAAGGCAACAACCATTTGAATGGTTGAACAGTTCGGGTTGGCAATTATCCCCTGATGGTTTTTCACATCTTCAGGGTTTACTTCCGGAACTACCAAAGGCACTTTCGGGTCCATTCTGAAGGCGCTGCTGTTATCAACAACCACAGCTCCTCGGTTGGCGGCTTCAATAGCAAACTCTTTGCTTGCCGACCCGCCCGCAAACAGGGCGATATCAACGCCGTCAAAAGCCTGGGCCGTAGTAGCTTCAACAGTATAAGTATTTCCGCCAAAAGGTATCTGTTTTCCGGCTGACCTCTGAGTAGCCAGAGGTTTCAGGCTTTTTACCGGAAAATTGCGTTCGGCCAGGATTTTAAGAAGTTCTTGTCCTACTGCGCCAGTGGCGCCTACAACTGCTACGTTAAATTTTTTCATAACTTCCCCTCCGTCTTTTTGCAAGATCTATTTTAAGGCTAACACCCGCACCACAAGCTTTTACATTTTAATCCAGGTAATCTATGAGAACAGGTTGATATTGTTTACCCTTCAGCGCCTCCAGGGTTGTGTCCAGCAACAAATCCATATGCGCAACCAAAGAATTCTCCTTCGCCTTCGGATTATCCTGCCCGAAAGGTACCATATAAATGTTTTTCATATTTAACAAAAGTCCAATATTTTTGGCATTCATACCCAATCCGTCATTGGTTGCTATAGCCAGTACGACGGGCCGCTGGTTACGTAAATGGGCCTTTATGGCCATAAGTACCGGGCCGTCGGTAATGCCATTAGCCAGTTTAGCCAGGGTATTACCTGTACAGGGAGCTACTACGAGGACATCAAGAAGTCTTTGGGGACCTATAGGTTCAGCATCGGTTATAGAATTTATTGGTTCTTTTTGGCATGTTTTTCTGAGGAATTCTTTCCAGTGCTCAGCCGTTCCAAATCTAGTGTCATCTTCGGCTACCGTTTTGGAAATGATGGGAACAACCGTGGCTCCTTCTTTTATAAAAACATCAACCTGTGCCAGTGCTTCTTTTAAGGTGCAGTGAGAACCTGTGACAGCAAAACCAATCCTTTTATCTTTCAGACGCATATTAGCACCTCCGACTAATTTCCAGAGCCGTTACAGGCCTTTGTAGCAGTCAGCATTTCTTGCCTGATGAGATCCGGTATAACCTTAGCCAAAATAAGCCCTGCGGTTTTTGGCGCTACCTTTCCCGGTAATCCTGGCGCAAGGATTGCTTTGATACCCAGTTCTTCAGCGGCGCTAAAATCGGTCCCGCCAGGTGCAGAAGCCAGGTCAATAATCAGTAGGCCAGGTTTGGCACATTCCAAAACATCTCTACCCAAAACCATCGCCGGAACTGTGTTATATACTACATCTGCTACTGCAAGGCACTCACCAAGCTGGAGGCACGTCAGGGGTTCAAATCCCATTTCATAAGCTCTGGCCCGGTCAGAAGCTTTCCGTGCCACTACACTTACTTTTGCCCCCATAGCTGCAAGTACACGGGCCAACGTCATGCCGGTCCTGCCGAAACCTAAAACTACAGAACGGCTGCCGTGGATGGTAATCGGCAATTCCTCCATGGCCATCTGAATTGCTCCTTCCGCAGAAGGAATGGAATTTAGAATGGCCACCTCATCCATGTCTGCCAGTTCAATCAGTTTTAAGTTTCGATATTGCGCCAATTCCTTAAGTCGTGGCTTTGCCACACCTACAAATATAACGGTTTCCGGCGATATGCCGGACATCACATTCTCATCGAGAACCAGCGGTACAGGCGAATAAAGAGCTCTGACCCTTCCGTTTTCGTCAATCCCCGGCATGGGTAAAATGATAAACCTTACATCCCGGACAGCCTCGTGCAAACTTTCGCAGTTCTGAATCATAGAGTGTTGTCCGAATTGTGGTAAGCCGATAACCCTCACAATGGCCCCAAGTTTCAGCAATTCGGGAACAAGATACAATTCCCTGTCATCCCCGCCGATTACAGCTATGGGTATCCCTTTAAGCTCTGAACACATGCAGTAGACGACCTCCTTCGTACGACCAACTACTTTCAATATATGAATCATACGATGGGGAGGTGCTTGTCTGAAAGACTACGGTTATTCTGTTATTAAATTTTCCAGGCCGTAAATCACTCCTTTCATATCCATTACTTTTCTAATGGAAAGAATAACTCCAGGCATAAAAGATTCCCTGTTTAATGAATCATGCCTTATAGTCAGGGTTTGTCCTAACCCACCGAAAATAACTTCCTGGTGGGCTATTAAGCCCGGGAGCCGAATGCTGTGAATCCTCATACCTTCAAATTCTCCGCCCCGGACTCCGCTTATTTTTTCATATTCGTTGATATGACCTTGCCGGAAAACAGCTCTGTTCTGCTGGATTAGTTCTGCCGTTTTTAAAGCTGTCCCTGAGGGTGCATCCAGTTTCTGGTCGTGATGAAGTTCAATTATCTCCACATGAGGCAGATATCGTGCAGCCTGGGCAGCAAATTTCATCATTAATACAGCGCCTATGGCAAAATTAGGGGCAATGAGTACGCCTAACCCCTGTGCTTCCGCTATTTTTTTGATTTCCTCAAGCTGTTCAGGTAAAATTCCCGTTGTACCAACTACTAAATTTACCTTGTTCTCCAAAACAGTTTTCATATTTTTATATACAGTATCGGGTCCGGTGAAATCCACTACTACGTCTACATCTGTTTCCTGTAACAGTTTATTAAGGTTGCGGACTACCAGTACTCCGGTAGGTTCCAATCCTACTAACGGGCCAATATCAAAACCATTGTTACGTATGTCTATGGCACCGACCAATTCCATGTCCGGTTCCTTGTGAATAGCTACTACAACCTCCCGGCCCATCCGACCGCAAGCTCCGTTTACAACCACCTTTATTTTGTTGATAAAAACCAACCCCTTTATGGTCTGAAACTTTAATGCCTCATAATACCTTAAATTTTATTTTCTTATAAATGGCTGAATATGTCAAGTTATGGCCGATTGGTATAATGTATACTCAAGTTTTCGCGCCCGATCCGGCTCTAAAAAGGCAGTCCTTTCATAAAGATAAAAGGATAGGTATTTAACACCTATCCCTCATCCTGTTGACAAAGGCAGTTCTGAAAAATTTTCTCTTCAATCCTAGGGACAGGCGTTTAACCTATCCCTGTACCTGTAATACATTGGGACTGCCTTTTTAGAAAGCTTCCTACCCTAAATAGCTCGATAAATTCGGCACTGTGCTGTCCAGGTCTACAATAATAACCTCTTGGCCTATCTTTCTCACTGCTTCCCAGGGAATAATAATGTTCTGCTTATCAACCCAGAAACTGATCAGGTTATTTTTCTGCGGCAGGATGATTGACTGAATTAACCCCGTCCGGGGGTCAATGATCAAGTCAGCTTCGCCGATGACTCCCAATCTGGAGCCGTCGTTTATATTTATTATTTCTTTACCTTCCAAATCACTAAGCCTCATATTAACACCCCATAATTATTTAAATAACAAACTCCAGATTCTCTGGATAAAGGGCTGTATCAAGGCCAACATTAACGAGGTGCCGGCTACCGGTTCAAATCTTATACTGTATAATTCCACCGTGGAAGGCAGCTCCAGTCCAAGAAAAGTCGCCAACAGTATCAATGACAAGTATATTCCACCGGCTGTGGCGATTAGATTACCGATAGCTTCTGAAAGCATGGAAGCCTTGCTGTTTCCGAGAATCTCACCGATACCTGTTTGTGACTGTGCCCTGATCTTAACCCGTTGATAAACCGATAACCCTATCAGGCCGAATATAACAGCCAGTTGAATCAAATAGGACACCCCCCACTAAATAATATGTGAGGGGTGGTAATTTATGACGTTATTATTTTCCTGTGTGTCCAAAACCTCCGGCATTTCTTTCCGTTTCAGTCAGTACTTCCGCTTCCGTTATATGAGCCTTCACTATTTCATTAATGACCATTTGGGCAACCCGGTCGCCACGGTTGATGGTAAAAGGCCGGTTACCGAAATTAATCATAATGAGCCCTATCTCCCCCCGATAATCAGCATCGATAGTTCCGGGAGTATTTACAAAAGAAATGCCGTATTTTAAGGCTAAACCGCTTCGCGGTCTGATCTGCGCCTCATAACCGGGCGGTAATTCAATAGCAATGCCCGTAGGGATAAGCCTTATTTCCCCTGGTTCAAGTACCAGAGTTTCCTCAACAGCCGCATATAAGTCCATTCCCGCTGAACCCTCTGTCATATACCTGGGCAGGGGCAGGTCCCGGGCATGCTCCAGTCTTTTTATCGCCAGCCTTATTTCTTTCATAATTTCCTCCGCAAAAAACTAAAGTACAATATCAATTTTATGGTCCATGGGGCCAATAGACGTCAATACCATTTTATCCGAGGCAAAAAGCTGTTCAGCCAGTAACTGGACATCTTTTATCCCGACACGGTTGATTTTTTCCACGGCTTCCTCAGGGGTAATAATACGACCGAGGCACAACTCCGATTTTCCTATCCTGCTCATCCTGTTGCTAACGTTTTCCAGGCCCAGGTACAGACTTCCCTTCAGTTGTTCTTTGGCCCGAAAAACTTCTTCTTCCGTTACCTTACCTGCTTTAATCTGTTTAAGTTCTCTGGAAATCAGTTCCACTACCGGCCCAATGTTTTTCAGACTCAGTCCAGTGTAAATGGAAAACAGACCAGCGTCTTTGTAGGAATTATGATAAGAATAAACAGAATAAGCCAATCCTCGTTCTTCTCTGATTTCCTGGAACAGCCGGGAACTAATCCCTCCGCCCAGAATACTGTTCAGCACGTAGAGGGAATATATCTGTTCGTGGTCCAATGGCAGTCCGGGGACGCCAATACACAGGTGAACCTGCTCCGTGTCTTTTTTCTTCGTGGCTACCTGGTATACAGGGACCGGCTTTGCATAATTACGGGCCGTGCTCTTTCCTTCCATCCGGTCAAATAAAGGAGTAATGAGTTCCATTACCCTGTCATGTTTCACGTTACCTGCCACAGCTATGACCAATTGATCCGGGGTATAAAAGGTTTTTAAAAAGGAAATTATATCTGCCCGGTTTATCTTTTCCACCACTTCCCTGGTACCTATTATTGACCTGCCAAGGGGGTGGTTGTTCCAAAGCGTGCTGGCAAAAAGGTCGTGGATCAACTCATCGGGAGCATCTTCATACATATTGATTTCTTCAATAATAACATTCCTTTCCTTATCTATTTCCTGAGGGTCATAAAGAGAATTAAAAAACATATCTGCCAGCAGATTCAGTGATTTGGGAAAATGCTCGTCCAGGGTCTTGGCATAATAGCAGGTATACTCTTTGGCAGTGAAAGCGTTTAACTGGCCGCCTATTGCGTCAAGTTCCTCAGCTATTTGTTTGGCAGACCTGTTCTTGGTCCCTTTAAACATCATGTGCTCGATGAAATGAGCAATGCCACTGTTTTCATCTGTTTCATCACGGGAACCGACGCCAACCCACAGTCCTATGGAAACTGAACGCACATGAGGTATTTCTTCTGTAACAACTCTGATACCGTTCGGCAATTGTTCTTTAATATACATTAAAAAATCCTCCTTAGGTAAGGTGGAAAAAGACTTTTTAAAATACCTAAATTACATTCGCGAAAGCAAGCGAAATTCCTTTAATTTTTTTTTAAAATGTCGAAACTATGGCCGACTTCAGCCAATAATCTTCTGTATCCATGAAAGCACCCGGTTTTTCAGTGAATTTTCCGGTACTTCATTTAAGGCAACCAGTTCTACCCTGCCAACCCTTTGTCTGTCAATGTTTACTTCCATCCAGCCCAAAGTCTGTCCGGCTTTCACAGGGGCTTGCGGTTTCCGTTCAAGAACCAGCCGCTTTTCTAAACTGCCTGGCCGGTCCTTAGGTACAAGTACGCCCAGGTCAGATTTAAAAGCCAGTTGCACTTTGGGATATAAACCGTTTTGCACATCGGCATAACCAAAATATTCACCGGCAACAGCAACCTGCTGGTAATAATAATTATTGAACCCATATTCAAAAAGTTGTATAGAATCACCGTAACGGTCACCGCTTTTTAAAACGACAGCAATCAACTTACGACAATCTTTGCTGGCAGACGATACAAGGCACTGTCCGGCCGCCTTGGTGGTGCCGGTTTTGATACCGTCAGCCCATATATATCTCCATAATAACTTATTTGTATTCTTCAAATGTCTGTTCCAACTCTGCCCATACCAATCTATCTCTTTTTCTTTCTGGGCTACTATTTCGGCAAAACGCTGATTCTGCATAGCATATCTGGCAATGAGAGCCAAATCATAAGCCGTAGAATAATGGTTTTTAGCTGGTAGGCCATGAGGATTAATAAAATTTGAGTTCCATGCCCCCAACATTTTGGCTTTTAAATTCATAAGCTGGCTGAACATCTCAATGCTGCCGCCTATATGTTCTGCAATGGCTGCACATGCATCATTGCCTGATTTCATTAAAGCTCCCTGAATTAATTCATCCAGGGTTAATTTTTCGCCTGCCGAGAGGTAGATACTTGACTCTCCCACGGCGGCCGCCCTGGGGCTCACTACCACTGTTTCTGCAGGGTTTCCCATATCCAAAGCGAGAATGCCGGTCAGAATTTTTGTTGTACTGGCAGGCGGCCTTCTTTTATGAGCATTTTTGGCATATAATACCTGACCGGTATTGGCATCCATTAGTACGGCAGCATCGGCCGAAACAGCCGGTTGCCAGGCCAGGCAGGTATTCGCTTTTAACAAAAATATTGTGAAAAAAATGATCCCTGCGCGAAACCTTTTCATATTACCTCCACATTTACTTTATACCAATAATTTCTGAAACCGTTACAAATTTATATCCCTCGTCCGATAACCGCCGAATTATTTCAGGCAAAGCTTTTACAGTAGGGGCTGTTGGATGCATTAAAACTATAGCCCCATTATGGCTTTTTCTCATGACGCGGTCTACAATGACTTGAGGAGCCGGCCGCTGCCAGTCGATAGTATCAATACTCCAGAGAATAGTTTTGTAGCCAATGCTTCCGGCAGCCTCCAGCACCATGTCGTTATATTCCCCATATGGCGGAGCAAACAGGTTCGTTTTTTTCCCTGTCAGTTGATAAATTATCTTTTCGGTTTTTTTTATTTCATCGATATTCTGCTTTTTTGACAGATAAGTGGGGTGAGGATGTGAATAACCATGGTTTCCCATTTCGTGCCCCTGCTCCGCTATTTGCCTGGTCAGCTCAGGAAACTTTTCGGCCCACTGCCCGCCCATGTTAAAGGTAATGTGCACTTTGTTCTTTTCCAGTATTTTTAACATTTCCGGTACAAATTCTTCTCCCCAGACCACGTTGCAGGTCAGAGCAATCTGTTTTTTACCGTTATCACCCTGATAAATAGGCTTGAACTGAGTTGATACAGTAGACAGAAAATTATACTGCACAAACTTATATAACAGCGTTAAGGCCAGGAACAATCCCACTACCCAGGCCAATTTCCGCACTATCCTGGAATACTCGAAAAAGTATACCTTCATAATTTTCCTCCTCGTCGTCCCTTTTTATCTAAATTAATTCTTATGCCTCCGGCAGTCAGGTTAGTACATAAACCTTTCAAGAAATGGAGGGCACATTATTCTTCCGCTCACGGACGAAATCGTCCTCCGGCAGCCGCTCCCACTGCGTGGGTCGCGGGCCGGAGGACGATTTAAGTCCCCGCTCCAGAATAATGTGCCCTGCTGGGAAGTTTAAATTATTCCTCCGTTCCAATTCCCATGCCAGTCAATTGGAGGGGTGGGCAGGGTTCTCCGGCTACCGTTTGGGAGCGACTGCGCCCGCAAAACCGCAGCCGGGCAGGCAGGAAGTTCCCGCATGTTTGCAGATGGCGAAGGCCGCCGGGAAGTCCGGCGCTCAACGCAGATTGCGTGTCCGGACGGGAGGCGGCCTGACTTATTAGAA